>JAUWAR010000108.1 GCA_030601965.1 bacterium
TTGTTTTATAATTTCCACTCTGATAATGACAATCTCCTGGATGACATCCCCCAACTAATACTCCATCTGCTCCTCGCTTAAATGCCCAGATTATATGCACCGGGTCTACTCTGGATGAACACATAACTCTTATAGGTATACCATTCGGCTGGTATTGTATCCTTGAAGTCCCAGCAAGGTCAGCACCTGCATAAGTGCACCACTTACACAAAAAACATATTATCTTGGGTTCAAATTTCTCTCCCATAACTCCTCCTCTATTCTGTCATTCTGAGCGAAGCGAAGAATCTCTATATGACATTTCTAAACACCCTCAAAAATAGTCTAATATTATCTCCTTTATATCTTGTGCAAAACGACTTGTCAACAATTTTTCTTTATCTCCTATGCAATCTTCAACATTTTTGTCAAAACCTATCTCACCCAACAACCTCACATCAAATTGGTTTATTGCCTCTTTTATAAATAAAGAGTCTTTGAATTTCATATTCTCAATTACACCAAGAATTGAAACTCCAGTCTCTTTTAACATTCTTATTGTCTTTTTAACTGTCTCTAACACTACTTTTGATGAGGTGGCGATTACAAGGAATTCAGCTCTCTTCAAAAACCTGATTATATCAAGGGTCGCATCTCCAATCCCGGGTGGCATATCAATAATTAAAAAATCTAATTTGTCCCACCGAGTAATAGCAAGCAATTCTATTATAGCATTAGAAATATCTACTCCCCTGATCGCCAATGGATTATCTTTAGCATAATAAATAATTGACATAAACTTAATACCACCTGCCCGACGGCTGGTAGGCGGGTAAATCTCAGGAGGTAGAATACCTTTCTCCTCTTTTGGATAGACATCCTTCCTGCCCGACGCCTGCCTGCCGGTGAGGCAGGGATTGCAGGTGGGTATCCCCAATATTACATGAGATGATGGACCATAAAAATCCAAATCTAATAACCCAACCTTATATTTCTCTGATAAGCATAACGCTAAAATAGAGGCAACAGAACTCTTGCCAATTCCACCTTTTCCTCCCGAAACTGCAACTATTCTCTTTATATTTTCCAACCTCTTATCAATAATATTTAATCGTGGGTCCATCACTTCTCTCCTTCAATAGAGTCTATCCAGACACCACGGCCCTGCACAATTTCAAAGTCTGGGCTTTTACATTTAGGACATCTCATATAAATATGTGACATCTCAGGAATAAAATGTATTGATTCACTTTCTTCCTCATCTAATTTTTTGAGCATCTCCTTAAAAGCCCATTTGTGTTCACAAACTCTGCATTTTAAAATGCCTCTTTCTGTTTCAAGTTCTATTTTGGCTTTCTTTATCATTGGATTTTGAGGCTGGATAACCTCATTTAAAACGAACTTAAATGTATCTATATCTATCTGTTGTAGTTCACCTATCTTGAGTTTGATCTTTGTAATCTCTTTAAGTCCTTCTTTTTTTGATTCCTCAAGTGCAGTAGAAACTACTGCCTCTGCTAATGCCCATTCATGCATATGGTAAAACAAATACCTAAAAGTCCAAAATTCCTAAATTTTTAGGCATTTAGGTGTTTAGGGATTTAGGCATTTGATGTTTAACATATTCTTGGAACCTGTGTTCCTACTAACATATCCACAATTCTCCTTCCACCTACCTGGGTTTTGAGACATACCATCCCTTTTGGAGAATCTACCACCTCCCCAATAATCCTGGCATCTCTTCCCAGAAGATGAGAGTGCATTGTTTCAATTACCTGGTCGGCATCCTCACGAGCTACCACAATGACTACTTTTCCTTCATTTGCTAAATACAAGGGGTCAAACCCGAGTAAAGAGCAGATACCTTTAACTTCTTCTCTTATTAAAATATCTCTTTCCTCAAGAAGTATCCCAAAATCCTTTTCTTCTACTATCTCGTTCAGGGTTGTAGCAAGCCCACCTCTTGTGGGGTCTCTCATAAACTTTATCTTCTCTGAACTCTTTAAAACTTGTGAAATCAAATCTGCTAAAGGAGCACAATCACTCTCAATTTTCAGGTTTAAGCCAAGTTCCTCTCTTGCCGATAAAATTGCAATCTCGTGGTCACCAATAGAACCATTTATCAAAACCTTATCACCGATTTCAATATCTTTGGGAAGTGAATAATTGCATAGTCCTATTCCTGATGTATTAATAAAAATCTTATCACCCTTACCTTTTTCTACAACTTTCGTATCTCCTGTAACTACACATACTTCAGCATCCTGGGCAGATTGACTTATTGATTGAGTGATTCGTTCAAGAGATTGATAGTCAAATCCCTCCTCAATTACATAACTACAGGAAATATAAAGAGGTTTTGCACCCATTACAGCCAGATCATTTACAGTTCCATTTACTGCAAGTTTCCCTATATTTCCTCCAGGAAAGAATATAGGCTTAATCACATGAGAATCAGTAGTAAATGCCAATCGTGTTCCGTTTATATTTAAGATAGCAGAATCTGTTAGAGATTCAAGAATAGGGTTTCTAAACTTTTCCAAAAAGAGATTCTTTATTAAATTATGTGTAAGTTTCCCGCCACTTCCATGACCAATGGAAATTTTATTTGTAACTGTATTCATTTCAAAATTGATAATTGTTCATTGCTAATTGCTAATTTTGACTTGAATATTTATACCAGGCCGCACAGGTTCCTTCAGACGAAACCATACACGGTCCCACAGGACTCTCAGGAGTGCAACCTTTTCCAAATAAACTACAATCCAATGGTGTATTTATACCTCGTAATATACTCCCACAAATACATTGAGAGTTGAGAGTTGAGAGTTGAGAGTTGAGAGTTATTTCTACTAAGATATTCTTCTCGGCATCAAATTCAGAAAACCCTTCCCTGATTCTGAGTCCACTATCTGGGATAACACCAAGTCCTCTCCATTCACTATCAGATACCTCAAATACTTCATCAATTAGATCCTTTGCCACAGGGTTTCCATCTTCTTTCACTGCCCTTTTGTAACAATTCTCAACCTGAGGTGTTTTTTGCTTTACAAGGCAAAGAATAGCCTGTAAAATATCTACAGGTTCAAATCCTGCCACTGCACAGGAAATCCCATAATCTTCTGCAATAAACCCATAAGTTTTTCTGCCTATTATAGTAGAAACATGTCCAGGAAGTAAAAAACCATCAATTTTCACCTCTCCACTATCAAGAATAGCCTTTATCGCTGGTGGGATAAGTTTATGACAGGATAACACAAAATAATTTTTAAGGTTTTTACTCTTTGCATCCTTTAAAGATGCTGCCACAGTGGGAACTGTAGTCTCAAATCCTATACCAAGAAAGACTACTCTTTTATCCGGGTTCTGCTCTGCGATCTTGAGTGCATCACTTACCGAATAAACAACTCTTACATCAAACCCTTGAGCTCTTTCTTGTTCAAGAGAAGAAGATGATCCTGGAACTTTCATCATATCCCCAAAGGTAACAACACAAGTTTTATCTAACCGAGCAAATTCAACAGTCCTGTCAATCTGAGCATTTGGAGTTACGCAAACAGGACATCCAGGTCCTGAGACTAACTTTATATTTTCTGGTAATAAACCTTTAATTCCATTTCTGAAAATTGACATTGTATGTGTCCCACATACCTCCATAAATGTCCATCTCTTGCCAGTGGATTCTTTTATAATCTGAGCAGCTAAAGACCCACATATTTCTCTATCATAAAACTCATCCAGATATTTCATTTAGATTGGATTTCTATGAATTTTTCAATTGAGCGGTCGTATGTCTTTTCTACATCATCAGGAAAAAAACATGCCGGAAGTTCCCCTAATTTCCAGTGATAGTGAATACATTCACAACAGATACCCTTTTTATCACAAGGATAAGTGCAATTACATCTTGCTTTATTTTGCTCTATAGTACACTCTCGCATAAATTACCTCCTTGATCAATTGTAGGGCAAACCTTTAGGTTTGCTATCTGTTTGCAAGGCTAAAGCCTTGCCCTACTCAATTATTTGAACCCATTAGATGCAAATTCCCGAAGCAAATCCAGTGTTTCTTTAGCTTCTTTCTCATCCAATTTTTG
>JAUWAR010000143.1 GCA_030601965.1 bacterium
AGCAAATGATTTTGCATTGGTTCTAACCTCTTTTTGATATTCTTTTTTAAATGCATTCATTTCATAACTCGCCTCAAGCAGTCCAAGTAATGTTCCAAGATGATGATTAGAGGTAAATCCAGGGAAGACACGATTTTTGATGTCTAACCATAACTTGCGATATGGATGTTCTTTATCCATATTGCTACAGATTATTCCCCGTTGTGGACCTGCAAAGGTTTTATGAGTACTTGCTGTTAGAATATCAGCCCCTTCTTGAAGAGGTCTCTGAAATTCTCCATATAATCCAAAAGTATGAGCCATATCATACATTAATACTGGCTTTTCTGTCATTTCTCTTGTAATATCAGCAACAAATTTAACCGGTTCAGGATAAATAAACATACTTTTTCCAAATATGATTAAATCTGGTTTGTTGTCTGTGATAAGTTCGGCTAATCTTGCAGTATCTATTTTGTATGGATTATCTTTCATCACAGGAAAGTTCACAACTTTATCTACACAATTAAACAATGCACCCATTGGTTGGGAACTCAGATGCCCACCCATTGTCAATGCATTATTCATCACACATTTCATTGTTTTTATATTATTTTTCTCTCTGGAGAGAAATCTTATCATGGCATCAAATACAACTCTATTCGTCATTTGTCCTGATATTGCCCTTACTTCAGCCTCAGAGCACCCAACATACTCACATATCTCTTTTCTTGTCTTTTCTTCTATCTCTCTTATGAAATCTGTTCCCTGGTAGAAGTATATCTCCTCCCCTTTCATTGTCCTATGTTCTGCATATCTTCCAGCAGGGTCAGAAATTTCGAGCATCTTAACCAGGAGGGTTGGCGTATTCTCAGAAGGTATAAGATTGAAACACTCACGCTGTCTCCATATATTATTTGCAACAACTCTATTTACTAAATTGGTAGTTTTATCTAACAGATTCATTTTATTCGTCATTCGTCATTCGGATTTCGTCATTTTTCATTCTATCTCCGCCATGCCTGGGATTGCCATTTTCGTGCTTCTTTCCTCCACTTATTTGCCTCTTTCTGCCAAATTTCAATCTCAGACTTATCAATGTACGAAGATTCTAATGACTTTACCTTATCAGTCCTTCTCTTATGTCTCTTACCTTCAAACTTCTCTGTCAAGAAAGTTTTGACAAATTGCACTGCCTCGTCGGGTTTTGTATAATTTGCACCAATGGTGATAACATTAGCATTATTATGCTTTCTTGAGAAGGAGGCCATCTCAATAGAATTACAAAGGGCAGCATAAACTCCTTTGACCTTATTGGCAGTAATTGACATTCCTATACCGGTTCCACATATAAGAATTCCTCTATCATATTTTCCATCTCCTATACTTTTTGCAACAGAAATAGCAAAATCTGAATAATCACAAGACTTTTTGTCTGTGATAGTGCCAAAATCTTTTGTTTTTATACCCTCTTTATTCAAGAATTCCTTTATTTTTTCTTTAACTTCAAAACCTCTATGGTCTGCACCGATAGCAACCTTCATTCCTCCTCCTCAGAGGGCTCTATCCCCTCTTGTTCTTTTTCTATTTTCACCTTTTGTTTGAAGGCAAAATCTACTTTTATAGTATCACCTGTCATACTTCTTACTACTTTTTCCTGCCATTTATAGTCTTCTACATGGGCTCGTATTCTATATGCTCCAGGTTTCTCAAGAGGCATTTTATATCTCCCTTTTTTCCTGTTACTCTTTGTTTCCCTTGTAAGAGGACCACAAAAACTAAGGTATCCATAAAGGGGCTCTTTTGTTGTAGAGTCATAAAGTGTGCCATATATAACTATTTTATACTCTTTCTTTTCTCTAAGTTCTATGGGAACACCTATACTTGTGGATAAGAGAAGTCTTGGACTCTTTAGTAAGGTATCATCAGAAACATAATCAAAATTGCCTAAACCAAAGTCCACTCCAAAAGCAATTGACACAACATTTCCTATGCAAATTTTCATTCCGGGTGTAATCTGAGTAAAATCTCCTTGTTTTGAGAACTCAAATCCAAGTTTAAAAGACGGATAAAGATGTACCATGGTACCAAGCCCAAAGGAGAAATAATTCTCTCTTTTTGGTTCAGGAAAATAGTTCCTCCAATAAAGACCTCTCCAAAATCTAAAACCCCGCAACTTATTGTAAACAGACCATTACCATAATGATGTTTGTCTTTATGATGTCCGGAAAAATTGGGAAATCTTAACAAATTTACTTCATGAGGATAAGAACATTTGGAATAGAAAGCACTACCCGTAATAAGTAAAAGTTTTTTATCTATGGGCCTGGCAGATGGTATATGAAAGAAACCTCCCTTATCTACTTTGAGGGGAAATATAGAGAACAAAGCTAAAAGAAAACCAATCATATAGAATAATTTCAAATGCCAAAACTCAAATGTCAAATGAAATTCAAATGATTAAATGTCCAAAATTAATATTTTTGGCATTTGGATTTTAGGCTTGATTTGGATTTTGGATTTTTTATTTATGCGTCCCCAACGGGAATCGAACCCGTGTCACC
>JAUWAR010000003.1 GCA_030601965.1 bacterium
AAAGAACTATCTCTATTATACAGAATGGTAAAGAGAGAAAAATAAAAAAGGTTATTGAGGAACAAATTGTTGAGAAAATTGACACAGGAAAGAGAATAAGGGTCTTTCATGTTGAAACAAGTCAAGGAAAATATAGATTAGAGTATCAACCTGAGACAGGGAAATGTAAGTTAAAATAGAGATTGCTTTGGTCTCCTAAGGCGACCTCGCAATGACAGTACCTTGAGTGTCATTGCGAGGAGCGAAGCGAGGAAGCAATCTCAAAAACAAGAGACAAGTTATGAGTAGCATAATTCTTTTTCTGTCTTCTGTCTTCTGTCTTCTGTCTTCTGAAGAATATCCAAGAATATCTGTCGAACCTCCACATAGTTTTCCATATAAAGGCATATATCTAAATTATATAGCTGGTTATCACATTGATAGATACATAGACAAAATAAACAATAGTGAAATAAATTGTATAGTTGTTGACTTTAAAAATGCACATGGTTTTGTAACATATAATACAGAAGTTGAATTTGCAGAGGAAATTGGTGCAAAACGTGGTAATCTCAATTTAGAAAAACTCAGCAAGATTTGTGAGAATAATGGAATATATCTCATAGGTAGAATTGTGCTGTTTCAGGATTCTGTACTTGCATTTTATAACAAGGGAGAGTTCGCTATCAGAACTGTAGATAATAAAATCTGGTCTGATGGGCATAGAAAGTACTGGGTTGACCCGTATTCAAAGAATGTTAGAGACTATAATATTGAGATTGCAAAGGACATTGTAAAAAGGGGCGTAAAAGAGGTTCAATTTGATTATGTCAGATTCCCATCTCGGTCTGGAAGATTTACTCCATATACACTTGCTTATGAAATAGAGGGTATCTCAAAAGAACAAGTCATAGCGGGTTTTCTTAAAGAAGCGAGAGAGGCACTATCACCAATGGATGTAATTATTGCCTGTGATGTGTATGGATATACTCTTTGGTTGCCAAGTCTTAAAGAGGAAGGGCAAAAATTAGAGGCGATGGCAGATAATGTGGACATAATTTGTCCAATGCTTTATCCTTCACATTTTCACAAGAATTTTATGAAATCAGCAATTCCTTTTGAAAGAGAATATAACTGTATATATAAGAGTTTAGTAAAGGGGAAAGAAAGGATTCAGAATAATTCTGTAGGTTTTGTAAGTTATATACAGGGTTTCAATTTCAGGTCACCCAATTTTGGTCCCCAATATATCCAAAATCAAATAGAGGCAGTAGAGAAAGCAGATGCAAAGGGTTATATAGTATGGAATGCGGGGGGGAATTACAAGCCATTATTTGAACTCTTTAAAAAATGAGAGTTGAGGATTATCTTTTGACCCCTTGTTCCTTAAACTATATCTTAATGTAAGTCGCTTTGCCTCTTCTATACCTTCTTCTTGCCTGTCGGCAGACAGGTTCCCCCTTCTGATAATTGTAACAGGAGATGGAATACCTTCAATCTTAAAGGGTATATCTCCTTTTTCTGCAAGTTGAACTATTCTCTTGCTTTCATATACATTTCTGGATACAATTATCTTTGCCCCTTGTTTATCTCTGAAATGCCTACCTATTTTAAGAAATTCCATATCTCTTATAGTATTTTCATTATGTTCAAATGAGTCCTGGAGTCTTTTTGAAAATGTAGGGTCTGTAAGCAAACACCCCCCACTTGGAGTTGGATAGTCTTTTATTTCCCACTCTTGTGCAAGTGCAAGTTGTCTCTTTCTCCCTCTTCCAGAAATATCAAGTAGTTTTTCTCTATCTACCCAGTTCTCTTTTTCTGGAATTGTTGGCTCAAGGAGTTTTGCAGAGAGCGGTCTTAATATGAGCCCAATAAGATTTGCCCTTTTCTCAAAATGCCTGAGCATGGGTCTATTCTGTGTCAAAGGCCTCTCTCCCACTACCTCACCTGTAAATAGGAACTTTGCTCCAATCTCTTCCATATATTCTTTTGCCTTTATAACAAAAAGAGCCCTACAATCTATACAGGGATTCATATTTGTGCCGTAATGATGCTCTGGATTTTTCACAAGTTCAATATACTCTTCTTCCAATTTGACTATTTTCAGTTCTATCCCAAGTTCTTCTGCCCGTTTTTTTACTCCTTTGTCTTGAACAAATGGTGTATAGAAAAAAACCCCTTTAACCTCTATGCCTTGCTTCAAGATAAGTTTTGTGGCAAGGATAGAATCAAGCCCACCAGAAAATAGAGAAATGGCTTTCATTCTAATATCGATATTCAGTTAATTTAGTTAATTGAGTTAATTTGACTATTCTACACCTTAATTAACCTAATCACTTAATTAACTTAATCACTTAATCAACTTAAATGTCAATGAAATATCTGTTTTTCTTGACAATAGACTATCCATAGACTATCAACTATAGACTATTAACTATCTTATGGATACTATTGCGGCAATATCTACTCCACTTGGTGAAGGTGGAATTGGAATAGTTAGAATAAGTGGCGATGACGCTATTCGGATAGTAGATAAAATGTTTAAAGGCTCTATACTTCCCTCAAAGGCTCCTACTCATACTATTCACTATGGAAAAATAATAGACCCCACCAATTCCCTGTCTGCAGGCAGGCAAGAAAAACAAGAAATAGACGAGGTCCTGCTTATGATTATGCGGGCTCCCCATACTTATACAAGAGAGGATACTGTTGAGATAAATACTCATGGAGGAATAGCAGTGCTTAAGAAGATTCTTGAGGTGGTGCTTGCAAGTGGCGCAAGGCTTGCACAAAGAGGTGAGTTCACAAAAAGGGCTTTTTTGTCAGGGAGAATAGACCTATCTCAGGCAGAGGCTGTAATTGATATTATAAGGGCAAAAACAGAAAAAGGGGTTTCTCTTGCCTTTTCTCAATTGGAGGGACGGTTAAAAGATAAAACTAATGAGATAAAAGAGATGCTTATCCAGACAAAATCCCTTCTTGAACTATCCATAGATTTTCCAGAACAGGGAAAACTTGATTCTAAAAGAGTTAAGAAATTGCTGGGGCAAGCAGAAACTAAAATCTCAAGACTTATTCAAAATGGAGAGGCAGGGAGAATGATTAGAGAAGGAATGATTTTTTCTATTCTTGGCAGACCTAATGTGGGTAAATCCAGTCTCTTTAATGCCCTTTTGCTTGAAGATAAAGCAATAGTTACTCCTTATCCAGGAACAACAAGAGATATTATTGAAGGATGGATAAGTGTAGATGGAGTCCCTGTAAAAATTGTAGATACAGCAGGAATTAGAGATACTGATAACCCAATTGAACAGGAGGGAGTGGCAAGAACAAAAAAGGCATTGAAAGACTCCTTTGGTGTATTCTATGTTATTGATAAAACCCAAGGGATTACAGATAAGGATAAAGAGATGTTGAAATTTACAGAAGGTAAAAAAGTTATAGGTATATTAAATAAACAAGACCTCGTCCAGAATTCAGAATTCAGAATTCAGAATTCGGAATTTCCACTGGTTTCTATTTCTGCCTTAAAAATGGAGAACATAGATGGTGTAATAGATGCCCTTCGTGATTTTGTGGTAACAAGCAATGAAGTTCCTATTGTTTCCAAGGAAAGACATCTTGATGCACTTAAAAGGACCAAAAAAGCAATAAAGGTTTCATCACGTGCTCTGGCTAAAAATCTCACTCCAGAAATCATCTCTTATGAACTGGCTTTCGCACTTCGTTCGCTTGGCGAAATTACAGGTGAAGTATTACCAACAGAAATTCTAAATAAAATATTTGAAGATTTCTGTATAGGAAAGTGAACATGGTTCGTAGTTCATGGTTCATAGTTTTTGTCTATGAACTAATAACCAATAACTAATAACCTATATGTCTATTTATTTTATATCGGATAGCCACCTGGGAGATGGGGTAAATGAGGAACAAAAAATAGAGAAACTTACAAGTTTTTTTGAATACCTTCGTAGCGCGAGTCCGACTCGTCAATCGGCTCTTTTCATTGTTGGTGACCTGTTTGATTTCTATTTTGAACACAAACAGGTTATTCCAAAGAAACATTTATATATCATTTCTAAATTAAGAGAGTTAAGAGAATCTGGTGTAGAAATCCATTACTTTGCAGGAAATCACGATTTCTGGATAGGTTCCTCTTTCAAGGAAATGGGAATAAAAATCCACAAAGAGCCTGCTATTCTTGAGATACAAGGTAAAAAAATATTTATCAGTCACGGTGATGAGTTCACAAATTCCTGGTTTTTCAGGTTCATTTTAAGAAACAGAGTTTTTATATTTCTCTTTTATCTTGTCCACCCTGATATGGCGTATAAGATTGGAGTATTTATCTCAAGGCTTTCAAGAAAAAGTAGTGGGAAAAACATAATGACATGGAAGACTCTTCGCAAGGTTACAAGAGAGAAATTTAAAAAAGGTTTTGATATTGTAATATTCGGGCATATACACTCTCCTAAATATATCAAAGAAAATGGGAAGGTATTTATTCTTCTTGGTGATTGGGAAACCCATTTTTCTTATGGAAAATTAGAAGATGGTAAGATAATTCTGGATTATTGGGAAAAATAAACTCTCTAAATTTTTCTTGACACTTATCTGATTTTAATATATCTTTGTGGCGATTCCTCGGTAGCTCAATGGTAGAGCAGGTGGCTGTTAACCACAAGGTTGGGGGTTCGAATCCCTCCCGGGGAGGTTATCTTTTCCGAGCCGAATAAATAAACTTCATATTGAATCATCTCCTTTAATTTCTTTAATGTTAATAAGGCATCTATTGGAGTGAGTTTATCCGGTTCCATCTTTTTTATCTCTTTTACCAGGTTATCTACTTCTGTGGAAGAGGGTTTCTGCCCTCGATTGTCAAGCCCAGAAGGGCTTTCCCACATCTGAAATAGGTCTGTCTGCTTTGATTTTGCTCTTTGGTGTTGCATTTGTCTCTCTCTTATTTCTAATGAATCTAAAATAGCCCTTGCCTTTTCTATTATCTTATCAGGCAATCCTGCAAGTCTGGCCACATCTATACCATAAGAATCATCACTACTCCCAGGTCTTAACTGCCTTAAAAATATAATCCTGTCTTTGTATTTCTTTACACAGATGTTATAATTCTTTACCTTTGGAAAAGAATGTGCAAGTTCGGTAAGTTCGTGATAGTGAGTTGCAAACAGGGTATTGCACTTTATCTCTTTTGCGATATACTCTATAACAGCCCATGCAATAGACATACCATCAAATGTAGATGTCCCTCTACCTATCTCATCAAGAAGAACAAGACTTTTCACTGTAGCGTTATTTATTATATTGGCAGTTTCATTCATCTCTGCAAGAAAGGTAGATACCCCTCTTGCAAGGTCATCAGACGCACCAATCCTCGTAAATATCCTGTCTCGGACTCCTATCTTTGCATATTCAGCAGGAACAAAACAACCCATTTGTGCCATAAGAGTAATTAAACCCACCTGACGCAAATAAGTGGATTTTCCTGACATATTGGAACCTGTGATAATATAAATTTCCTCTTCGTTATTAAGTGTTGTGCTATTCGGCACAAATGTGCCCTGTGCAAGTAATCTTTCAACTACAGGATGCCTGCCTCCTTTAATAATTATCTCTTTACCTTTATCCACAATAGGCCTTATATAATTACTCTTCCTGGAGATAAAGGCAAACGAGGCAAATACATCAACCTCTGCAATCTGTTGAGCAACATTCTGAATATCCGCAGTATGCCTTGATACCTCTTCTTTGATTTGACAAAAGAGTTCGTACTCAAGAGCCTTTATCTTCTGTTCTGCACTCAACACCTTGGATTCATAGTCCTTTAATTCTTCAGTAATAAATCTTTCTGCATTTGTGATGGTTTGTTTTCTTATATAATCATCTGGCACAAGTCTTAAATTTGACTTTGTTACTTCAATATAATATCCAAATACATTGTTGAATCTTACTTTGAGGGAGTTTATTCTTGTGCGTTCTCTTTCACTCCTCTCAAAATTCATAATCCACTTTTTGGCATTTGTGGATAAATTCCTTAATTCATCAAGATTTCTATCAAACCCTGTTTTGATAATACCACCCTCCCTTAAGGTTGGTGGAGGATTGTCTATAATCGCTTTTGAGATAGTTCTGCTCAACTCCTCAAATTTTGGAAATTTATAATCGTGAAACTTAGGAGATGATTTAATAATGGTTTCTATTTCCGGGATAATCTCAAGTGCATTTGCGAGTGAGGCAAGGTCTCTGGCATTGCCCCTTCCAAGACTAATACGTGCTATAAGCCTTTCAATATCTGGTATGTGCTCAAGTTTATCTCTTATGTCTGAAATAAGAGGAGATTGATTTACAAATTCTTCTACAAGTTCAAGATGACAATTTATAGTTTTTATATCAAGAAGAGGTGAAAGTAGAAAATTCCGCAACAGTCTTGCTCCCATAGGAGTTTTTGCCCAATCAAGAACCCAGAGCAGGGTTTCCTCTCCCTGTCCAATTTTCTCTATAAGTTCAAGATTCTTACGGGTGGGAGGGTCAATAATCATATACTGATGAACAGAGTATGGAGTAAGTTTTCTGATATGAGATATTTGCGTTTTCTTCGTCTCCTTTATATAAACAAGAATCTCTCCTGCTGCACCAATTTCATATTTCATATCTTCACATCCAAATCCCTGCAGACCTGCAACATTAAAGTGTTCTTTCAACTCCCTTTCTGCAGATTCATATGTAAATTCATACTCCTCCCTTTTGGTAATGGGATACCCAATATCCATATCAATGACATCCATGTCGTAGGAATCTGGAACAAGGACTTCTGCAGGTTCTACCCTTTTTAATTCTTCTATCAACTCCTGTTTTGTAATCTCTGTAACTTTGAACTCGCCTGTAGAAAGGTCAACAAATGCAAACCCATATCCGTTAGCTAACGGATTAACATCTGGACAAATTGCGGCAAGGTAGTTATTCCTATTAGTATTAAGAAGATTATCATCAACAAGTGTGCCTTTTGTTATTACCTCTACAACCTCTCTATCTACTAATTTTCCTGGTTTAGGTTCTTCCATCTGTTCACATATAGCAACCTTATATCCAGATTTAACAAGTTTTGCAATATAGGACTCCACAGAATGGTGGGGAACCCCAGCCAAAGGAACTCCTTTTTGTTTCTTCGTAAGGGCAATACCTAAAACTTTTGATGCAGTCTTCGCATCTTCATATAAGGTTTCATAGAAGTCTCCTATTCTAAACAACAAAATACAGTCCTTATAAGCATTCTTAATTCTTTTATATTGCTCTATCAAAGGAGTTTTATTCATTGCCTTACTATAAATCCTTTAATATTATGCTTATTCTTAAATAATTCTGCTTTTTCTCTTGTAGAAAAGTTTCCTACTCTTACCTTATGATATTTATTACTAACAATAAAGACCTCTCCGCCTATGGCGGAAAAGCCTTGTTTGGTGAGTTTTTCCTTAAGATTTATTGCATTTTCTTGTTTAAGGAAAGCACCCACCTGGATGCTGAATGTAAGGGCGAACGGCCGTTCGCCCTTACTCCCTATAATTTTTAGCCATTTATTTGCCTCTTTCATGCAATCACTCTGTGGATATTTCTCTATAAGGATTTTTAAGTAATTAGCAGATTCCTTATAATTATTTGTTGCATAGTAATACTGGGTTATTCTATACAGGGCATTATCTGCTACTTTACTATCAGGATATGAGTCAACAATAGTCTTATAGAGAGAGACAGCCACTTTTGGGTTTTCTTCAAGTTTTCCAGAATAATACATTGCATAAGGTATAAGTTCAGTATTTTTATAGTTTTTTCTCAGTTCTTCAAACTTCTTTTTAGCGAGTTCAAACTCACCCTGGGTATATGCCCTTTTTGCCTCTTTATAGACCTGCCAGGGTGAGGCTGATAAAGGGCAGTAAGCAGTAAACAGTGAGCAGTAAGCGGTAAGTAGCAAGACATTTTTTATCTCATATCTCATATCTCATATCTCATATCTTACTTTTAAATAAATTTGCAAGAAAAAAATTGCGAATTTATGAAAAAAATGACAGGAAATTTTTCTATGCGATACAAGTAAATCCCTGATGCTACTTTCTTGCCTCTGTTATCCCTGCCATCCCATTTCATAGTATAAGTCCCCGCTGGCTTTGACTCATTTACCAATGTCCTTACTAATTTGCCACAAATATCATAGACCTTCAAGCTTATCTGCCCAGGTTTGACTACTGAATACTGAATGCTAACTACTGAATGAACTGGATTGGGATAGTTACTTATTTCGGATTTCGTCATTTGGATTTCGGATTTTTCTGTCTCCTCTATCCCTGTTGATAATGTAGCATATTTAATCTTAAATGTATGCTCCAGCAAAGATAAAGCCTACTATAAATAAATTACACCTTCTCATTTTTCTTCCTTTCAAGCCTTGAAGGCTTGACTCAAAAACTCTACAAACCCTATAATCCACAACTCCTTCATACCATCATATTGCATCACCTCTTCCCTCTAAAAATGGGGTTAAATAGGTTATTAAGAAAATAAGTTATTGGGAAATTGGGGCAAAGAAATGCTGGGATTACTGTGTAATACTACGAGAGAGTCCCCCCTCTCAGTGGAGAGTAATTTAGTCATTATATGTCTTTATTTCTACTTTTTGATTTTTATCAATTGAGATTTACTCTAAAATCTTTGTGAAAGTATCTATTACCTCTCTGGCATGCTTGAAACCCTCTTTTATTACTTCAACATTAATTACCCCTCTATAATAACCAGAAATATGAAGAATATCATATACTGAACGCATAGAAGCCATAAGCTTCCCATTGTGCGGAACCTTTCTTAATTCCTTTTCATATTCCTGAATCGATGTGGGTAACTTACCAATCTGGGTTCCGTTGCTAAGTAAATAAGCATCAATAGCTCTTAAGACAGCAAGATATCCTATGCCACACGCCTCTTTCACATATTTCTCATCCTTATAAAGACCATACTCTATGGGGCTCTTTTTCAGATACTCTTTCGCATTTTTAAAATATCTTTTGGACTCAGAAATTGCATCTATAGGAGTTCTTGCAAGTTTTACCGTTACTTTACCCATTTGTAAATATTTTTATCCGGGGAATAAGCATTGTCAAGAAAAAAGGTTGACAATTTAAAAATAGTTAATAGTCTATAGTTGATAGTTTATAAACCATAGACCATCAATCATAAACTGCTTTTGATGTTCCTTAAATCTATAGAAATTTTTGGTTTCAAGTCCTTTCATAAAAAAGTCCGGTTGAACTTCCATAAGGGTATAAATTGTATAGTTGGTCCAAATGGATGCGGCAAAAGTAATATTATAGATGCTCTGAGATGGACACTTGGCGAAACCAACTCCTCTATACTCAGATGTGAAACACTTGAAGATATAATATTCCATGGCACAAAGACAAAACATCGGGTTGGAATAGCAGATGTGAGACTAATTATTGAAAATAATAATGGCTCTGAAATAGAAATAACAAAGAAAATAACACGAGGAGGTTCTACAGAGTGTTTCATAAACAGAAATTTGGTAAGACAAAGAGACATAATTGACCTATTCCTTGATACTGGCACTTATGCTTATGCACTTATGGAAAGAACAGTAATAGACAAACTCCTTTCCGAGGGAGCAAGCAATATGCGAAGAAAACTTATTGAAGAACTGGCTGGAATAGGGGGGTATAGAGAAAATAGAGCCCATACCCTATCTAAATTGGAAAGACTCTCCATAGACACTGAAAGATTGGATACCCTGATATCTGAAATAGAGGAGACTGAAAGAAATCTCTCTCTACAGGTAAAACGGGCAAAAAGATATAATAAATTAAAACAAGTTTCAAAAGACATGAAATCTGCAATCTATATAAGAAAAAAGGGACTCTTGCAAGAAAAAGAAGACAAACTTAGTACCCTGCACCAAAGAAAAAATATTGTGGAAAAAGAAAAAGAGGAATTGGAACAAGAGATAAGAAAGCTTTATATGGAAAAGGATTTAAAAGACGCAAGAGAAAAAGTCCAACAAAGAGAAAAAAATATTGCAACCTTCAAGGAAAGAAAAACGGCACTTCTTGAATGGAAAAAGGAAGTGGAGACCAAAGTCCAAAGTCTTAAACCTGAAATACCCCATTTTCAGGAGAAGATTGAATTATTAGAACAAAAAGAGAAAAAGTTAATAGAGTTTACAGTTAACGGTTCACAGTTTACAGATAAAAAAGACCAACAACTGTCAACCGTCAACCGTCAACTGTTAAAAGAATTAGAAACAATGAAAAGAAAAGAGGTAGAACTCTCTATGATAACAAAGGAATCTGAAAAGATAAATGAGGAGGAGCAAAGACTTCTAACACAACTCCAGGACAAAGAGGGACTACTTAATTCTCTGAAATTTACCGATAGTCAAAAATTACGACAATTGAGAGAAACCCTGCAAACAAATGAGCAAAAACACCTACTTGCTCAAACTTACCTTTCGTCTATCTCAAGGGACTTGCCATATCCTGTTGTCAGTGATGTAATGAATATAAAACAGGGATTTGAGGTCCCTGTGATGTCAGCCCTTGAAGATACTATCTCCACCTTCGTTGTCCAAAAAACAGAACAAGCCCTTGAAATTATGAAAGGTGTCCGAACAAGTGCTATCTCTTTACAACTTATAGAAGAAAAGTCAAAAAGTTTAAAAGTTAAAAAGTCAAAAGGACCTTTAATCTTTTCAACCTTTGAACCTTCAAACCTTTCTCTCTTTGTAGAGTGGCAAAAAGGTTATGAAAAGATGAGGGGTTTCCTTTCTAATTACATTCTTGTAGATGATATTAATTCTGCACTTAAACTTAGAGAAAACTTCAAAGATTTATTTTTTGTCACAAAACAGGGAATAGTTTTGACGCCTCAAGGTGTAATAAGGGGAGGCAAAATAGAAGAAATCTCAAATCTCAAATCTCAAATCTCAAATCTGAAGTTAATAGAGAGAGAGATAAAGAAACTAAAAGGGAATATTCATAGTATGGAAGAGACGGAAAAAAGCATAACCAAACAAAGGGCTAATCTTGAGGCATCTATTGCTATCATAAAGAATAGTCTTAAACAATTAAAGAATAAAAAAAGAGAATATGACCAGAAAGGAAATCTTGAACAAATTAGAAGAGAAATCAAAGAAAGAGAACAAACCAGGACATTTGTTATAAGACTCTTTGCCATTAAGGAGGAAAGGAATAGATTAAATTCTTATCTGGAGGAAAAGAGGTTAACAATTGCTGGAGAGGTAGAAAAAACCAGAGAACTTGAAGGTAAAATCTATGATATTTCAAGAAGACTTAAACAGGAGGAAAAGCATCTCACAGCAGAGAAAGAAATTCTTGCTGGTTTAGAGAAGGGAATAAGAAATACCCAGAGCACAATTGACAAAAAACTCAAAAATGTAAAGGATGAGCATTTTTCACTTTCCCGGAATATTGAAGAAATCAAAGAAGAGACAGGTAGAATAAAGGCATATCTTGAATTTCTTGAATCTGAAGGGATAAAAGACACGACAGGCAAGATGCCTGTCCCACCATTGGTAACACAGGCTTCCAGCCTGTGGGAAGAAAACCAAGGTGGCACAGGCTTCCAGCCTGTGAAAGACGAACAAGAGATTGAGAAATTAGAGGATAAGATTAGGCATCTTGAGCCTATAAATTCACTTGCAATTGACCAGCATAAAGAGGTGAAGGAAAGACTTGATTCTCTTGTTGAAGGTAGAGATGACCTTATTCATGCAAGAGAAATTACAGAACAAACAATCAAAACCCTTGATAAAAGCAGCGCAGAGAGATTCAGAGCAGGTCTTGAAGATGCAAACAGGGAATTCAGTGCTGTGTTTTCTTCACTCTTTAATGGTGGAGAGTGTTCTTTAATACTAAGAGACGCCCGCTTGCCGTCTGTCGGGCAGGGAAACCCATTAGAGACAGCCCTTGATATAGTTGCCTCTCCTGGGGGAAAGTCTATGAAAAGGATTGAACTTTTATCAACTGGTGAAAAGGCACTTACTGTTATCGCACTTCTTTTTGGAATTTACAATTTAAAACCTGCACCTTTTGTGATACTTGACGAAGTAGATGCACCACTTGACGATGCCAACATACAGAGATTTGTGAAACTCATTCAAGACAGGACAAAAGATTCCCAGTTTATAATAATTACACACAATAAGAAGACAATGGAGATTGCAGACTATCTTTATGGAGTAACTATGGCAGAACCAGGCGTCTCAAAAATTGTATCAGTCCAGATGCGTTAATGTGAAATGTGGAATGTGAAATGTGGAATGTGAAAGAACTGTGAAAGGTTAAAGGTTACAACATTAAACATTACACATAAAACATTTAACAAGTGGAACATTACACATAAAACATTTAACAGTTTATGCGATTTATTTCCCATTCCGAGATAGAAACCAAGAGATTTGGACAAAAAATTGGAAGTGAACTTAAAAATGGAGACTGCGTAGCACTTTACGGAGAACTTGGTGCTGGAAAAACAGTTCTCATAAAGGGTATTGTTCAAGGAACTGGATGTGATAAGCTTGTGAAAAGTCCATCGTTTATTATCGTGAACGAGTATAAATGCAAAATCCCAATCTTTCATATAGACTTATATAGAATAAAAGGAGATTTTCCAAATCTTGATTTGAGGGAGTATTTCTATGGAAAAGGGATATGTCTTATAGAATGGGCAGAAAGAGCAAAAGATATTCTACCAGATAAAAGAATTGAGGTCTTTATAAAAGTGATGGATGAAACTACGAGGGAGATAACTACAAACACCTAAAAGTCCAAAAATCCAAAATACCTAAAATTTAGGTGTTTAGGCATTTAGGCATTTAAAAATGTATGTTCTCTGTATTAACACCTCAACATTTGCACTTTCACTTGGCATAGTAGCCTCTGATACAGGAGAAATTCACACAATATCAGAAACTGTAATAAATACAGGAAAACCTCATTCTGAGGATTTAATCCCGATTCTGGATTTTATATTAAAGAATGCCAGAATTAGTCTTGAAGATATAGACGCAATTACAATCTGTATAGGTCCTGGTTCATTTACCGGTCTGAGAATTGGACTCGCTTTTGCAAAAGGATTGGCTTATTCCATAAAGAAACCCCTTATCGGTATTCCGACCCTTGATGCATTAGCCAATTCTATTCAGGTTTCAGGTTCCATGTTACATGTTCCATGTTTTCATATAACTCCTATGATGGATACCAAAAGAGGCGAGGTTTATACTGCAACATACACCCAGAAAGCAGAAAACAGAAGACAGAAGACAGAAAGGATAACAGAGTATGAGGTGGTTTTACCTGAGGCACTTATGAGAAAACTCAAGGGTAAGCATATTTTTTTAGGTGATGGTGCAGGGATTTACAGGTCTTTAATTAAAGAAAAGATGGGAGAAAATGCCCATTTCATAGACCCAAACATTGATTTTCCTACAATTTTGTCCATTGGTATGCTGGGCGTGGAGAGGTTATCAAAAAAAACATCAGATGATATAGATAGTCTTGAACCTCTGTACATTTATCCTCCAAAAATCCGCAAGAAAGATTATCATTAACATTTTTGCTATTATATCTTGACAGGATAATTGAAAATGTGATATTAAACATTCACAAAATGCGGAACTTCTTACTTCTTACTTCTTACTTCTTACTTCTGCCGGGTGTATCTACAATTTTTCTCCATTTTCCCGAACAGGTATAAAATCTATCTATATTCCTTTGTTTGAAAATACTACAATAAAATATGGAATAGAACAAACCGTTACAGAAAAGATAATAAACCAGTTTGTAAGGGACAATAGACTCAAAGTCTATTCTGATAAAAAAAAGGCGGCGTCTATTTTACTTGGAAAAATTACTGCCTACAATAACAATCCATTTTCTTATGATGAAAAAGAAAATGTGAAAGATTATAAAATAGAGGTATCTCTTGAACTAATTTATAAAGATGCTAAAGACAATACAATTCTTGAAAAGAAATTAAACGAATGGATAACCTACCCAATTGATGAGACTGAAGAAGATGGAATAGAAAAACTTGCTGAAAAAATTGCTTATGATATCTTGCAAGGAATTACCACAGGATGGTGATTACAGAGTTTATAAATTATTTACGAGTGGACAGAGGGAACTCTTCAAAAACTGTAGAGGCTTATGAACAAGACATCAAAAAACTGTTTCTATTTCTTGAAAAAACCAAAATGAATTTTAAAAATATAGGCACAACAGAGGTGGAGAACTTTTTATTAACTCTTAAAAAAAGGGGGCTTAAATCCTCATCTATTTCACGGATTGTAACAACTATAAGAATCTTCTACAGGTTCCTTGTTGAAGAGGGCGAGATTAAATCATCACCAGTAATAGATATGGAGGTATTAAAATATACAAAACCCCTCCCAAATGTTCTTGATGTCCGTGAAGTCCAGAAAATATTGGAACAACCTTCTCTTTCAAAGCCCACTGGATTGCGTGATAGGGCTATGTTAGAATTGCTTTATGCCACAGGTTTAAGAATAAGCGAACTTCTTGATTTAAAACTCAGCGATATATTCCTTGAAGACAACTTTTTAAGAGCCTTTGGCAAAGGGAGCAAAGAAAGGATAGTCCCTATTGGGTCTTATGCAAAGGAATATGTTATTCTATATCTTAAAGATGCAAGACCTATACTTAAAAAAGGTAAATCCACAGAGATTCTATTTCTAAATACAAGGGGTGGGAGACTCTCAAGAATGGGTTTCTGGAAGATATTACACTCCTATCTTATCAAAGTAGGATTAAAGAAAAAGGTTACACCTCACACATTCAGGCATTCCTTTGCAACTCATTTATTAGAGGGAGGTGCTGACCTCAGGTCTGTTCAGGAGATGTTAGGTCATTCAAGCATCACAACAACTGAAATTTATACACATATAGATAGAGAAAAACTGATGGAGGCAATTAAAGAATTCCATCCAAGAGGATAAAAATAGTTAATAGTTCATAGTCAATAGTTGATAGTTAAAAATGCAAATGAAAAAGTATATTTGGATTATTGTTCTGGTTTTCTTCGTTATATTAGGAGGGATGTTTTGTGCTATTCTTGGTATAATAAAGAGCCTTCGTGTAGAAGTTGCCGTAAAAGTTCCAGAGAAGATAACGATTGAACTTGCCCCGATTTTCGGGGAGATTAGAATACCCACTGTTGACGGCTCACTAAAACTAACACTGCCCACAAAATATGAAGCAAAAGTTAAGGCAGAGATACCTTCTAACTTTGGTATTAAGGGAAGTTTAAATATAGATTTCCCCAGAGATTTTGATATCAGTATTCAGGGATTGGACAAACTTCTTCTTCAGTGTCCTTATTGCAAAGACGGAAATATGATTCCTGTTATGATAAAGTTTTTGCCTCTTGGAAAGGCAAAAATCATATACAAATGCACAAAATGCGGAAAAGAACTGAATTTGTAATCTTCAATCACCAGGTGAATCTGCTCCTTGTTCTTGCATCATTCTCTTCATCATCTCCTGCATATCAACTGGACTTTTTATCTCTACCTTATTAGGGTCAAATAGGTTATCTGAAAGTCCTTTGTTTATCTCGACCGACTTTACGACAACAGTGGACATCAACTTTTTACCTTCATATATCTCTGTCTTATAAGGTATTTCCCATCCACCCTTTAGACTTCTAAAGTCAGATCAGTAACTGTCTTCATCTCATACGAAATAACTATACTCTTAACTACTTTCTCGTACTTTGCATATCTTGCTAAGGAGATTTGTCAAGTATTTAAATTTTTTGTTTGACTTCTATTATTATTTTAGGTATCTATGTATTCAGGTGTTTAGAAATTTATCTATCTTTCTTTGCAGGTCACTCATCACTGGTATTGGAAAAACCCTGAGGATAAAGATAAAAGGCACTTATACTAAAAAAGGTGTAATTTATGCATTCTGGCATTCGCGGTTTTTTCCTCTCATATATGCTTATAGAGACAGAAATATTACTGTCCTGGTTTCAGAACATAGAGACGGAGAAAACCTTGCAAAAATTATAGCCCCTTTTGGTTACCGAACAACAATTGCAGTATTGAAACTTTCAAAACCAAACAAAGATGATGTGTTTGCCATTGCCCCTGATGGTCCAAGAGGACCAAGAGAAAAAGCAAAAGATGGAATAATCAAAATTGCTCAATGGACAGGATTTCCAATAGTGCCTGTAAAAATAAACATCTCAAGGAAAATTGCCTTTAAGAGCTGGGATAGATTTAACCTTCCTATCATAGGCTCAAGATGTGAAATCATTATCAAAGAACCCATAATCGTTGCCCCGCACTTATGCATAAGTGCGGGGGAGGAGGTGAAGAGAAAAATTGAAAAAAGCCTTTCCTAATTATCCGTCAGTTGACGGATTGATTTTTGATTTATGAAAAAATTCGTCAAGATACTCCTACCCCTTCTATTCCTTTCCATAATTGCCTTCTGGGTCTATCTTAAAATCATAACAACCCCAGAGAAGCTTGCCTGGGATACAATCGCCAGGCTTCTCTGTGATGATGACCCTGAAATAAGGAGTGAGATAGCACTTGCTATAGGAAGATTAGAGGAAGTATCACCCCCAGATAAAAGAGGCATTCTATTGCTTAAGAAGGCTTTCTCTGACCCGGATGAGAAAGTGCGAAAATGCGCAGTCATTGCCTTTTCAAAGATTTATACTCCTGAATCTTTCTCTTTTCTACAAAAAGGTCTGAATGACCCAGATTGGGGTGTCCGACTATGCAGTGCAATACCACTATTGGGTTTTGATAGCCAGAGTGCTTTTCATACTTTAAGACAGGCACTATCTGATAGCCAGTCTGCTTTGAGTGCTGCAGTTGCTTTAGGTAGGTTTGGTGACCCTGTGGCACTTAGAATATTACAGGATAAATTAGACGGCAGTGATATTATTGCAAAAATAAGTGCAGGGGAGGTTTTGAGTGCCACTGACGATGAGTTTCTCTCTGTTATTAAACAGGCAATAGAAAGTCCTGATGAACAAGCACGAGTTCACGCCATAGAAACTGCTTCAACCAGAAAAAGTGCGTCTTTTATTCCTATTCTTCTGGAAATTGCAATGGAGGATAAAGACCCTGAGATACGACAAAAGGCAATAGAGACACTAATCAAACTCAAAACTCAAAACTCAAAACTCAAATAGTGCCATTTATTAAGCAAACATTCACAGATAAATCAGATATTGTCCGAGTTGGAGTATGTAAGGCATTTGGTATGATTGGTGATACATCTGCGATACCCATTCTTGAACAGGCACTTCAGGACTCCAGTAATTTTGTGAGGATTGAGGCGGCAGAGTCACTTGTGAAATTAGGAGAAAAAACAGGTTCACCTGGTAGAGGCTTTTATGTATTAAACTCAGCTTTAAAAATAGGTGACAAGTGGGAAAGGAGATGTGCAGCAAAGGCACTGGCAAGGGTTGGAATTCCTGCCTCTATTAAAATACTCCGTATGTCACTCACAGAAAAGGATAAAAAGTGCAGGATTTATATAGCCGAAGCAATAATAAAAATATCAAAAAATATTGACATAAAAGGAGTTAATCCGTGAGGATTTTAAGCAATCTATGGTCATAACCTCTCAGAAAAAGCACGAGGAAATATTGAAATATCTTTCCTCATCTAAAAAAATATTCATAGTTGGTTGTGGTGCTTGTGCCACAGTATGCAAGACAGGCGGAGAAGAAGAGGTATGGCAGATGGAGGAATTCCTTTCAAAAAATAATAAAGAGATTACGGGTGATGTTGTGATTGACGAAGTTTGCCATTTACTTCTGACTCGTAGGGCATTTAGAGAGCATAAAGAAGAAATAGAAAAGGCAGATACTGTTCTTGTTATGGCTTGTGGCACCGGTATTCAGGCAGTAGTAGCATCTACTTCCAAAAAGGTTTACCCAGTCCTTGATACGCTTTTTATCGGGGTCACAAAGCATATATACGAGTTCCAAGAATGGTGCAATACCTGTGGAGAATGTCTTTTATCTGAAACAAATGGAATATGTCCAATAGCAAGATGTCCCAAGCATATGCTAAATGGTCCCTGTGGTGGAGTAGTAGATGGAAAATGTGAGATAGACCCCGAACTTGACTGTCCCTGGATATTAATATATAAAAGAAATAAAGAAAGTCTCAAGAAAATTCATCTTCCGAGAGATAATAGTAAAAGAGCCAGACCGGGGATACTGTCATTGCGAGGAGTCCGTTAGCTAACGGACAACAAAGCAATCCCTAAGATATAAGATTGCTTCGCTCACGCTCGCAATGACAAAACCCTTACGGATTACAAAAGCCGTATGAACAAATTAAAACAGGCACTTGAGAATCAGAAGTTTGTATTCACAACAGAGATTTATCCTCCAAAAGGAACAGATACTACCAAATTCCTGAGAATGGCTCAAATAGTAAAGAGAAGTGTTACTGCAGTAAATGTAACTGATAACCAAAGGGCACTTGTAAAACTCTCCTCTATTGCAGGATGCCTCTTGCTCAGAAAACAGGGAATAGAACCCGTTTATCAGATTACAACAAGAGATAGGAATCGTATTGCCATTCAATCAGAACTTATGGGTGCTTATGCACTTGGAATCCGTAATATCCTCGCTATTACTGGCGACCATACACTTCTTGGTGATTGCCCAGAGGCAAAACCTGTATATGACCTTGACTCCGTGCAACTCCTCTATCTTATCTCAAAACTGAATTCGGGTTTTGATATTAACGAACACCCACTTCAGGGAAAGACCGATTTTTTTTATGGAGCTGTGGTAAATCCTGAGGCATCTGACCTGGAACCAGAACTTATAAAATTTGAAAAGAAGATTAAATGTGGCGCACAGTTTTTTCAGACACAGATTATATGGGACATTGACAAATTTAAGAAATTTATGAAATATGCATCCAAATTCAATGTCAAAATCCTTGCAGGAATAATAATTATTTCTTCAAGTAAGGTAATAAATCTGATGAATAAAAAAGTCCCTGGCATAAAAATTCCTGATTCAATTATTCGTAGAATTGAGAAGTCTTCTGACCCTGTAAAAGAGGGAGTAAAAATCGCATCTGAACAAATAAAAGAACTTCAGGGAGTATGTGATGGTGCACATATTATAACAGTCGGAAAAGAAGACCTTACTCCTCAGGTAATTGAGATGTCAAGATGACAGAAATGGAATTCTCAATTCTAATAAGAAATATTACTCTGGGTTACGATTCTTGTCCTGTTATTTCTGACCTCTCTCTTGAAATAGAACAGGGCGAGTTTCTTGGTATTATAGGACCAAATGGAAGTGGAAAAACAACTCTTCTCAGGGGTATGGCAGGTATATTAAACCCATTTAATGGAGAAATTATCGTCTATAATAAACAAGTTTCAACTTACAGGAGGAAAGAACTTGCACGGATTATTGGGTTGGTTCCACAGAAGAGTTCCATTGCTTTTCCATTTACCTGTTTTGAAGTAGTTCTTATGGGTAGGTATCCTTATATATCTTTTACAGAGAAAAAAGAAGACTATGAAATTGCCACAGAAATGATGAGGATTACAGATACTGAAGATTTAAAACAAAGAGACATAAATGAGATTTCTGGTGGAGAATTACAAAGGGTAAGGATTGCAAGGGCACTTGCACAAACCCCACAAATCTTGCTCCTTGATGAACCTACTCTTTCTCTTGATATAAATCATGAGATAAAGATATTTGACATCTTAAAAGAACTTAATGAGAAGGGCTTTACTATCATCGTAAGTTCACACAATCTTAATATTGCAGGTGCTTATTGTAAGAAAATTCTTCTTATCAATAAAGGTAGTATTGTGAAAATTGGACCACCAGAGGAGATTCTAACAGCCGAACTCATAGAATCGGTTTATGACTCACCTGTTATTATAGAGAAAAATCCTGTTACAAACACCCCTCTTGTAATCCCAATGCCACAAAGAGCAAATGCCTAAAAGTCCAAAATTCCTAAAGAAAAACCTACTAAATATTTAGGTGTTTAGACATTTAGGTGTTTAGGTATTTATTTTATCCACCCACTTCCTATCACCATGTCATTATCATAAAACACGGCTAATTGACCGGGCGTGATTGCCCTTTCTGGGTTCTTGAATTTTACAACCACTGTTTTTCTATTTTCTGGGATTACCACAGCCTCCACAGGTTTATGATTATATCTTATTTGTACTTCTGCTTGTATTTTATCGTCTGGCTCTGGAATAAACCAGTTTAGACCTTCTACAACTAAATGGTCACTATACAGGTCTTGTTCATCACCAACCCAAATTGTATTTGATTCCGCATCTATTTTTGTTACATAAAACGGTTTATCTCGGGGTTTGTTAATTCGCTTTCTCTGTCCAATTGTATAGTTCACGATTCCATTATGATATCCTAAAACCCTGTCGTGTTTGTCAACAATGGGTCCCTCTTTAAGTGCATGTCTCCTGCCTATAAACTCCGCATAATCATCATCTGGAACAAAACAGACTTCTTGGCTTGCTACTTTCTTTGCAACTTTTAATTGTAACCGTGATGCAAGTCTCCTTACTTTTGTTTTTGTATAATTGCCTAAAGGAAAAAGTATCTTACTCAGAGTCTCTTGCGGAATCATACCAAGAAAGTAGGATTGGTCTTTATCATTGTCTTTTCCTCTTTTCAGAATAAACCTTTTAGAATTATTTTCTATCTTTGCATAGTGCCCAGTGGCTAAGTACTCCGCCCCAAATTCTTTTACTCTTTGCAAGAGTATGTCAAATTTGATTTTTTTATTACATACAACACAGGGATTTGGTGTTCTACCAATTGAATATTCGTTTGCAAAGTAGTTGACAACCTCCTTTTCAAAGTCTTTCTTTAAGTTAAGGGTATAGTGTGGAATTTTAAGGTGTGCTGCTATTCTCTTTGCATCGTAGATATCTTCAATTGAACAACACCCTGAGCCATTATCCCAAAGCTTCATAGTTACGCCGATAACTTCGTGTCCTTGCTTCTTTAGGATTGCAGCAGCGGTTGAAGAGTCTACACCACCACTCATTGCTACAGCTACTCTCATGATAAAATCAAAGATTAAAAATTAAATATCAAAAATACATATCAAATAGCAAAATTTTCTCTATATGATACCGGGACAGAATGTTCCACTTGCAGGATGTTCATTTTTGAATTTTGATTTGTCATTTTGATTTTTTATTTTTGACTTTTACATTTCTTTTTAGATAGTCTTCAATAGCTGATTTTACTGCATCCTCTGCCAATACAGAGCAGTGAAGTTTCTCTTTTGGTAACCCTCCAAGAGCCTCTGTTATCCTCTTATTGGTTATCTTTAATATCTCACCTACTTTCTTTCCCTTTATCATTTCAGTGAGAATTGAAGATGAGGCAACTGCAGCCGCACAACCAAATGTCTGAAACTTAACATCTGCAATTCTGTCGTTTTTTACTTTTATATAAAGTTCCATTATATCACCACAAACCGGAGAAGTTATTTTTCCCACTCCATCAGGGTTTTCTATTTTCCCAACATTCCTTGGGTGCATAAAATGCTCCATCACCTTTTCACTATATTGCATAATGATTATCAAGACTAAAGCCTTGAGCTACAATTTACTGTATTTCTCTAATGCATTGTAGAAAGCTTTCCAAAAGGGATCGACTCCTGGATGCTCTAATTTTCTCTCCTTACCTCTTTCCACCAATATCATTCCCTGTTTAGGTTCTGTTAATTCACCAACAATTGATGATTTTATATTTTTCTTGGTAAGAGCATTAACAACTTCATCTGCTTTCTCTTCACGGCAACTAATAATGAGGGTTCCTTCACTTATAGATTTATAAGGGTCAATCTCAAAGAAATCACAGATATCTAATACAAAGTCTTCAATTACAATCTTTTTCTTCTCAATTCTCACTCCTGAATTTGCTGCCTGAGCGATTTCATAAATTCCACCCCAGATACCGCATTCAGTTGCATCATGCATTGCTGAGACTCCTTTATCCCTGACCCCAACTTTTACTGAGGTAAGGGCATCTTCAACTACTGACATTTTGTAGAATAATCCCTGTGCTTTCTGGACAAACTCTTCGCCGAACTTTTCAGCTAAAACTTTTGGAAACATTGTAACAAATATACCAGATGCCTCTATTGCTGGCCCCTTGGTAATTATTATTTTATCCCTTTTCTTAGCAAACTTAGGTGTCACATACTCATCCTTACCACCAACAGCAACCACAGTTGCACCGCCAACCATTGGATAGTAGCAATTTTCATACCTGCCGGTGTGCCCACATACAATCGCCATACCCATCTTTTTGCATTCCTTGTGGATAATCTGCCAAACAATTTCTAATTCCTTTTCTGTTACCCTCATTGGTAGATTCAAATCAATTGATAGAAATGATGGTTTAAGTCCTGAGGTTACGACATCCGAAGCAAGAATATGAA
>JAUWAR010000125.1 GCA_030601965.1 bacterium
CTTCTTAAGTCATTTTCAACCATCATCTTAACCAACTCCTCAAACCCGACTGTTGGTTCCCAGCCGAGTTTTTTCCTTGCCTTACCAAAATCGCCTCTGAGTTCATAAACTTCTGCAGGCCTGTACAGATTTTTGTCTATAACTACACAATCTTTCCAGTTAAGATTAACATAGCTGAAAGCTAATTCCACAAATTCCTTAACGGAATGGGTTTCACCTGTGGCAATCACATAATCATCTGGTTTATCCTGTTGAAACATAAGCCACATAGCCTTAATATAATCCCCGGCATATCCCCAATCCCTTTTTGCCTCTAAATTGCCCAGTTTCAACTCTTTAGCCAATCCTAACTTAATCCCAGCAACTGCATTGGTTATCTTCCTGGTTACAAACTCAAACCCCCTACGAGGGGATTCATGGTTAAAAAAGATGCCTGAGCAAGCATAAAGGTTATAAGCCTCGCGATAATTTCTGGTCAAATCAAACCCTGCAACCTTGGATATCCCATAAGGTGACCTGGGGTGAAAAGGGGTCGACTCATTTTGGGGTGTTTCTTTCACCTTTCCAAACATTTCGCTGGATGCCGCAAAGTAAAATCTACAGTGAGGAGCTCTCTTCTTTATTGCGGATAAGACAAAATGAGTTCCATTAATATTTGTGTTAATTGTAGAAAACTCATCTTCAAAGGAATAGCTTACAAAACTTTGGGCAGCCAAATGGTAACACTCATCGGGTTTTACTTCTTCAACTACATCAAAAATACTTGCATAGCTCTCTAAAGAAGCAGGATGTAAATTTATTCTGTCAAGAATATGTCTTATCCGCCCTAATCTGTGCTCAATATCTTCAAGGGCTACCCTTCTTACAATTCCATGAACCTCGTAATTCTTTTCTAAAAGAAACTCTGCTAAAAATGAGCCATCCTGTCCCGTGATTCCCGTAATCAATGCCTTCTTCATTTTAGCCTCCTTGACCGTTTAGTTTAAATATGAGTCAAACATTTTTGTTCTTTCTCTATAAATTTATAGACTATAATTTTATTGAAGTTTTTCCTTCTCCAGTCTCTTTATCCTTTCCAAAATACCGCTCAATATCTCTGCCAGGAACCCTAACATGAATAAGAGAACACCAATTATAATCAACAAAATGACTAAATATAAAAGGGGTCTAAAGCCCTGTTCTCTCACAAACCGAAGGTATAAGGCTATAATACCTATAATTATTCCTAAAATAAAAAAAACACTTCCCGAACTCCCAAATAACAACATCGGCTTGTGCATAAAAGAGACTTGAAATTTCACCGCTACTAAATCAAGTATCCCTATCAATATCCTACCCTGCCCCCCATACTTTGACTTCCCATACCTCCGTGGCCGCAGTTCTACTTCAACTTCTCCAATCTTGTAACCTTTATCACAAGCCAGAGCCACTATATACCGATGCCAGTCTTTTCTTAAACTCATATCCTCTAAAACTTCTCGCTTTACTAATTTTATCGCATTCTGGTCATGAATTGGAATCTTGAATAACCACCTGGAAATTCTGTTATAAACAGATGAAACAAATCTCTTCTGATATTTACCCTTTTTCCAACCTGTAACAATATCAAAACCTTGTTCCATTTTATTTACAAGTTTCGGAATAGACTCAGGAGAATACTGTAAGTCTGCATCCATTAAGGCTACAAATTCTCCAGTAGAATTTTTTAGACCGCTTAAGATAGCCTCAGTTTTGCCAAAATTGCACCTGTGTCTTATAACTTTCATGAATCTATATTTTTTTTCATATTCTTTTGCCACCTCATAGGTTCTATCTTCACTCCCATCATCCACTAATATCACCTCACAATCTAAACCAGTTGTGGAAATCAGACCTTGAAATTCATCAAGTAAAACAGGAATACTCTCGTCCTCGTTATATGCAGGAATAATTACTGAAATTTTGGGCATTTTATAATATCTTTGCAATCACAGGCAGTCTGCGCTTAAACTCTGATTTTTCTATCATCTTATTAACTCTATTTACAATTTCTGACTTGAACCCTGCCTCTATAACCCTTTCCCTTGAATATTTCATATCTATAATATGATATAAAAGATTATCAATTTCATCATAAGAATAACCGATTTCTCCTTCATCGGTCTGGCCTGGCCATAAGTCCGCTGTGGGTTTCTTTTTAATTATCTTATCAGGTACTCCAAGAAAACCTGCAAGTTCTCTTACCTGAGTCTTATAAAGGTCACCCAACGGGGCTATTGCACACGCCATATCACCATATATTGTTCCATATCCTAAATAGAGTTCTGTTTTGTTGCCCGTCCCAATAACAATGCCTTTTTCCTTAGCAGAAATATCATAAAGAATACTCATTCTTTCCCTTGCTATCTTATTACCTTTTCTTATCCTATGTAGGAGGGGTTTTCTAACCCCGATAGACTGATATCGGGACAGGAATGTCCCTCCTACTACTCCAATTTTCTCAAAATATGCGTCAATCTGTGGTGTTATATCGTAAAAATTACTTCTTATGCCAAGTATTTTTATAATCTCCATAGCATCTTCAATAGCCTCTTCTGAGGAATTCTTGTAAGGCATTATAACTCCAATACAATGTTCCTTACCAAGTGCACGAGAGGCAAGAAAGGCTACAACAGACGAGTCAAGACCCCCTGAAATACCAATAATTCCATTTTCTAAGCCAGTTTTTCCAACTTCCTCCCTTATAAATTTGACAAGCCTGTCTTTTATAATTTTGCATTTTACATTTTGCATTTTAATTTTTCTACGCCCCTGGCGTGATTCGAACACGCGACAACCGGTTTAGGAAACCGGCGCTCTATCCTACTGAGCTACAGGGGCAACAAATATAATCTCATCCGCAATTCAAGGATTGTCAAGGAAAAAATATCTTGACAAAGTATGCTTGTGTAAGTATCTCTATATTAGAGATGAAAATTCTTGCCCTTTAATTTATAATTCAGCATTTATAATTTTCATGATATACGCTATCATTCTTGGTGGGGGTAGAGGAGAGAGGTTCTGGCCAAAATCAACAATCTCTTCTCCAAAACAGATTCTGCCTATAATCTCGGAAAACCCTATGATTAAAGAGACAGTTGAGCGAATATCAGCATTGGTATCAAAAGAGAATGTAATTATTGTAACTCCAAAGGATTTAGCATCTCCTATTAAGCAAATTCTCCCGGACACAAAACTTCTACTTGAGCCTTTTGGTAGAAACACTGCACCTGCAATAGGATATGCGGCAATATCTATTGAAAATCCGGATAGTATTATGATAGTCTTACCTGCAGACCACTTCATCCCTGACCAAGAAAAGTTTATAAGGAGTATGGAGACAGGGATTAAGATTGCAGAGAGTGGGGATCTTGTTACTTTTGGAATTGTCCCTTCTCGTCCTGAAACAGGCTATGGCTACATAGAAG
>JAUWAR010000117.1 GCA_030601965.1 bacterium
CAATAAGTGCTTCAGGGCGTGGGGGACACCCAGGAATATAAGCATCTACGGGAACAATACGGTCAGCAGGACCATAAGTATAATAACCCCCTTTAAATATTCCAGTTGAGCATGCACACGCTCCTATTGCCACAACTGCTAATGGTTTCGGTGCTATGTCATAAAGGAATTTGAGTAATTTAGCACCTCTCTTATTTATCATTCCGCTAACCAGCATACAATCAGCATGTTTTATTGAACCAACGAGTTTTATACCAAATCTTTCAAGGTCAAATCTTGGCGTCAAAGCATCTAAAATCTCAATATCACAATTATTGCAAGGAGCACTTGCAAAGTGAAAAACCCATATAGAACGGGATAGTATTTTACCTTTATTCATAACAATATTAAATATTAAAAATCAAATATCAAAAATACATATAAAAATGCAAAAATTCCATTGTAGGAGGGGTTTTCTAACCCCGATAAAATAATATAATATCGGGACAAGAATGTCCCTCCTACAGTCTTTCTTTTTAATTTTTGATTTGTAATTTTGATTTTTGCATTTTGATTTTTGATTTCTCACAGTCCCAATACTCCCAATATTATACTGACTACTGCAATAGGGAATAGTCCAAACCAGAAAAACTTAACTGCCTGGTCTATCTTTAATCTTGGATTTGTATTTTCCACAAGCACTATTATAACAAGCAAAAGCAAGTATTTTAGAATACTTATCCAGGAGTTCATCGGTCCCCAGAAAATCTCAAGGATAAAAATTGGTAAAACTATAAGCATCATATATTGCCCAATTTTGAAAAATCCCAAAAGAGGACCGGAATACTCAATATAAACACCCCCTGCCAACTCAGTTTCTGCTTCTGGCATATCAAAAGGCACTCTTCCCAGCTTTGCCTGCATACAAAAGATTAGAACTATGAAAGCAATAATTCCTGACAATGAACCTGCTATTGCTCCATTTTGTGCCTGAAACTCCATTAAGTTAGCAAGTTTAAGTTCCTGTGTTTTTATTATTGGAACAGCTAAACATGCCCAGAAAGCCAGTTCATAAGAAAGAACGAGTTTCATCTCACGAGATGAACCAATTGAAGATAGAGGATTTCCTGCAGAGCCACTTCCAAGAATTAAACATAAAGAAGGTATGAGTAGAAGATAGACACAGACAATCAAATCGCCATTAAACCCGTAACTCGGATTTACAATATTTAGACCTACAATTGTCGCTACTATAGTTATTGATGCAAAAGATATTATTGGTGCAAGCATAAAGACAGTTCTTGCAGAGTTTTGAGGAATTGTTACTTCTTTTATGAAAAGTTTTCTCACATCATAAAATGGTTGCAATAATGGTGGGCCAACTCTTGCCTGTATTCTCGCTGTAACTTTTCTCTCTATCCAGGAAGCAAAGCCACCCAGGATGAATGTTGCCAAGAATCCCGGGAAAATGAAATAATAAAAAAAAATCATTCAAGTCCTATTTGTTTCTTCCAGTTAACTGCCTTTACAAAAATATTTTCCTCAATCTTAACTATATCTTCCGACTCCTCAAATTTACCTTTTTCTACATAAGAACACTTTTTTGCAAGAGTTTCAATCTCCATAGATGGTTTGGTTTTATATTCCACAATTTCATCTATATTCACCCCAAATGGGCAAGCTATCAAACAACTCTTACATCCGGTACATAAGAAAGTCGCTCTTTTTAAATCCCCGTCCACTTTTTTAAGAGCATCCTGGGGACAGGCATCAACACAACCAGATTCTTCACAATGCCTGCAAATCACTTGTTTTATCCCCTTCTCAACCAAAGACTTTATCTCATCACAAGCAGAATCAAATTCCTTTTCATAAATCTTTTCTAAATCAATCAATATTTGATTTTTGATTTTTGATTTTTGGTTTGCTAATCCCATATTCCCTCAATTTCTTTTATTTCAGAGTATTTAAACACAGGACCATCTTTACAAACGAAATATTTCCCTAATGCACAATGACCACATTTACCAATCCCACAGGACATATTCTTTTCCATAGAGAGATAAATATCTTTTGGAGCATAGCCACAATCAAGTAGCTTCAAAGTGCTAAATTTCATCATAATTGGCGGACCACAGATAATTGCAATACTGTTTTTCAGATCAATGCCGAGATTGTCACAGGTAGTTGTGACCAATCCAACTCCACATCCTTTTGGTCTCTCACCATTCACATCTTTATCTACTGTTAATCTGACATCCAGGGTTGGTTTTAACTCACACCAACCACATACGCAACCTTTATAAAGTATATCCTGGGGAGTTCTGGCGCCATAACATAACATTATCTTTTTATATTTTTTTCTCTCTTCTAATAATGCGAGCAAAAGGGACCGCAGAGGAGCAAGCCCTACACCACCACCCACAATTAAAATTTCTTTTCCTTCAAATTCCTGAAGCGGATAGCCTTTGCCAAAAGGACCTCGTAGCCCTACTATATCGCCCTCTTTCAAAGAATGGATTGCTTCAGTTACTCTTCCTGCCTCCATAATTGTGATATCCATCTCTTCTTTAATATAAGGCGAAGATGATGGAGTAAAAGGTGCCTCACCCACTTCAGGAACTGTGAATTGGACAAATTGTCCTGTCTTAAATTCAATTTTCTCTTCCGGGATAAGTGTAAATGTTTTTATATTACTTGTCTCATCTACTACCTTTGTTATCTTTGTTTTTACAGGTTTATAAGGATTGTAAGACATTTTTAAAATCTATTCCTCCGTAACATGACCCAATACATCTTCCACAACCAAAGCATGCTCTTGAGCCAAATCGCTCAGGTGAATATTCAAATTTACATTTTATTCTATTGATAAATCTATTACTCATCTCTTTTCTTGGATTTGCTCCTCCTGCCACACGAGCATATCCAGGATATTGACAGGAATCCCAGAAACGCACTTTTTCAAAGCCCTCTTTCTCCCCAAGCAGGAAACAGAAACAGGAGGGACAAACATTTGTGCAAGATGCACAAGAAACACATTTTTTTATCTCATCAGCAATTTTTTCGGGATTTGTTATTTCCCCAAGTTCTATCTTTTTACCCTTTATCTCTTGTCTTACTTCGTCTCTTTGTTTTTTCCTTTCATCAAGATTTTCTTGAGTTGTTGAAGAAAAAAGTTCTGAATTTTCTTCTACAAATTTCTTCCCTCTATCACTTCCTATCTCAACTACAAATCCATTGCCAGAGGTGCTACCTCTGCCAGAGGTGCTACCTCCTTTCACCTCTGACAGATTCAAGTCAAACCCTTCTTCTGGATAGGGATTATCTCCTAAAAGGGAACAGAAACAACTCTCGTGTATATATGTGCAATCAGAGGAAACTATCAAAACATCATCTCTAAAGAATGGGTCAATAAAGTCACCTTCCTTAAAAACTTTTTTCAGGAATAATATGCCCTTCAGGTCGCATGCTTTTATTCCAATTACAGCTCTTTTAACAGTTTTCCTCTCCTTGAGAATTTCACATGGGCTATAGAAAAAGAATTTGGGTGATAAGTAGGGCCTAAATCCCTCAAAGGAAAAATCACAGGGATATTTTTGCCACGAAAAATAGTCGTCTATTTTATTTGGGAGAAATATTTCACCTTCTATATTATCTATAAATAGTTTTATTTTTTCCTTAGATATGAAGTTTGTCTCCATT
>JAUWAR010000071.1 GCA_030601965.1 bacterium
GTCAGGAGACCTTTCCCACACTCACTATAACTTTTGCATAGTTGTAGGGCAAACCTTCAGGTTTGCTTTTTGCAAGGCTAAAGCCTTGCCCTACTTCTGTGTTGTAACCAACGAAGAGTTCCCATTAAGAATGCGATTACAAGGAACCCTCCTGGTGGCAGTATCATAAATATAACAGGGGTTTCTGTAAATCCTCCACCTAAAATAATATGACCAAAAAGTTTCCCTTCTCCAAGGATTTCTCTTATTACACCCATCAGGAATATAGCCAGACCAAATCCAACACCAGAGCCGAGACCATCCAAGAGAGACTGTCCTATTGTATGTTTATAGGCAAATCCTTCTACCCTACCAAGTATTATACAATTCACAACGATAAGAGGCACAAAAACGCCCAATGCCATATAAAGGTCGGGAAGATAAGCATGCATTACATAGTCTATAATTGTGACAAATGTAGATATGATTATGATAAACACAGGAATTCTTATAGGTTCAGGAATAGTCTTTCTCAAGAGTGATATTGTAAAATTTGAGAGAGTCAGCACAAACATAACAGCCGCCGCCATACCAAGTGAATTAAATGCTGTAGTAGAGACTGCAAGTGTAGGACATAATCCTATCATAAGCACAAGCACAGGATTATTTTTAATTATACCTTCTTTGAAATATTTAGACATATTGTTAATTGATAATTGCTAATTTTGACTTGTCAGGTATTTCTTGTGTTCCTCTATCCCCTCTCTCACTCCATCTGCAACTGCTCTTGATGAGATTGTAGCGGCTGTTATTGCATCCAAAATGCCTCCGTCTTTCTTGAGTAAAATTTCCTTTTCTCTTTTTCCCATAAACTGTCTCTTGAACCATTTCTCATTTATTTTTACCCCAAGACCTGGTGTTTCTTTTAAACCTTCAGCTGGACCTGCTGGCCTTATTCCTATAACTGTTGTGTCATTTGCAAGTCCTACAAATGTTTCTATTGGACCTCCGTAACCTCTTGGAAATACCTTGAATGCAATCCCAACTTGAACACCAGTTGTATCAAATACACCCCAGAGGGTATCTTTTATTATCTCTTCAAATCTCCTTTTTCCTGATATCTCTCCAAGTGTATCATAGGCAATCCACAGAGTGCTATCCTCCTCAGACTGTTTAATCCCCTTTGCATCAGGAAAACATACCTCCATTAAGTTAATTTTTATCCTTGCCCTTATATCCGCCTCTATTTTGGGATTTGTAACACTATAAACAAGCGACAATAAAAACGCAGCCCCAAGACAAACAAGGGTAAGACTTAAAGTCATTCTTGTCTTCATGATTTATAAATCGAGGTCAGGAGACCTCTCCCACAATGCGGCCATTATAAAACTTCCAACTTTATATCTATCGGTTTTGCAGAATGTGTCAGGGCACCTATTGAGATATAATCTACCCCTGTCTTGGCAATTTCTCTCACATTTTTTAGAGTCACTCCGCCAGATACCTCTAATTTAGGAATTGAGAATTGAGAATTGAGAATTGAGAATTGATTTCGCATTTCTACTGCTTTTTTTATATCCCAAATCTCCCAATTGTCAAGCATTATCCTATCAATATCAAACTTAATCGCCTCCTTAAATTCTTTAAGGTTTTCCACCTCTACTTCAATCTTATAATTGGTAATTGGTAATTGGTAATTGGTAATTGCTTCTTTTATTCCTCCTGCTGCCTTTATATGATTATCCTTTATAAGTATCATATCATAAAGTCCTATTCTATGATTTTCACCACCACCTGCTTTTACAGCATGCTTTTCAATCTCTCGTAAAAGCGGTGTAGTCTTTCTTGTATCAAGAATTTTTACAGGTGTTCCTTTTACCTCTTCAACAAACATTCTTGTAAGCGTGGCAATTCCGCAAAGATGTGAGAGAAAATTTAATCCTGTGCGTTCACCTGTAAGAATAGTCCTTAAAGAACCCTTTATAGTCGCTAATATATCTCCCTTTTTGAATTCCTTTCCATCCTTTAATAGTGAATTAAATGTTACATTTCCTGTAGGAGGCATCTCCTGATGGCGATAATCAAGGTCAGCCCGCCTGCCATCCGTCGGGCAGGGAGACCTTTCCCACAGCAAGTCATCCACAAGGGTAAAAACCTGCCCGGCTATCTCTATACCAGCAAGAACACCTTCTTCATTTGCGATTATATTAGCAGTTCCTTTGGTGCCTTCAGGAATAATACTATTTGTAGTAACATCCCCACTGCCTATATCTTCTTTAAGCGATTCTAAAATGATTCCCTTTATCTCCATTAATATTTTATCTCTTTTAAATATAATCCCTGTGGAGGGGCACAGAGATTCTTTTTAATATGATGGTTCACAGGCTGGATTAACATTTCCTTTATGTTAATCTCTTTGCCTCTGCCAATTTCCGTCACGGTTCCAACAAGCATTCTTACCATCTTGTGAAGAAATCTGTTGGATTCAACTTCAAAGGTTAGTTCATTATCATCCTTATATATCTCAAACTTTTTCACACAACAGATTCCAGCATCTTTAAATGAAAAATATTTAAAATCATAGGTCCCTATAAAAAGAGAGAGAACTTTGTTCATCCTTGTTATATTTAGTTTATATCTGTATTCCCAGACATACTTTCTCTTAAGAGGACACCTGCCAATGAGTAGTTTATACAGATATACTCTTGATTCTGCATCTCTTCTTGAATCAAAATCTGAATTTACGGGTAATACATCTTTAACAAAGATATCCTGTGAAAGCAGTCCTTGAAGCCCTTTCCTTATTTTCGCCACTGGTAGAGGATTATCGGTCTTGAGATTCGCAATTTGGTTCAAAGCATGAACGCCCCTGTCAGTCCTGGCGCCACTTGTAAGATTTATTTTCTCACCAAGGAGACGAGAAAGGGCAGATTCAATTTCTCCTCTAATGGTTCGTTTCTGTGGCTGAATTTCCCATCCATAGAAGTTAGTTCCATCATATTCAATACATAGTTGATAGTTCTTCATTCTTCATTCTTAATTCTCCTTCTCGCTCATTATAATTCTTCTCTTTTCTGTATCTATCTCTAATAATTTGAGTTCAAGGACATCATCCTTCTCGTATTCATCACTAATCTCCTTTGGAGCTTTTGCAAGATGGGAAAATGGAACAAACGCAGTAAAGTTCATAGACCCCTGCTTTATATTCACCACTATACCCTTATCCACAATCTCGGCAATCTTTCCCTTCATTGTTTTATCCATACAGGACTCTTTTAACTCATCAAGAGGGTCCTTTGACATCTGTTTCAATCCAAGTGATATTCTATGATTCCTGGAGTCAATCTCAAGGACCTTACACTCTACTTGTTCACCTCTTTTCAAAACATCACTTGGATGGTCAATCCTTCTTGCCCAGGAGAAATTTCGGAGATGGATAAGACCATCAATACCATCTTCAAGAGAGATAAAAGCACCAAAGTCTGTAAAAGCCCTGACCCTTCCCATAACCGTTGAACCTACTGGATATTTTTTATCTACCTCATCCCAGGGATTAGGCATAGTTTGTTTCAAGGAGAGGCTCATTTTTTCGTGGTCTTTATCAATAGAAAGAACTGTTGCTTCTACCGTATCCCCAATCGTGAGGATTTGAGAAGGATGATTCATACGCTGTATCCACGACATTTCTGATATGTGAATAAGTCCTTCAATTCCTTTCTCAACCTCTACAAAAGCACCATAACCTGTAATTGATACCACTTTTCCTTTTATTTTGCTTCCAATAGGGTATCTTTCTTCAACACCTTCCCATGGACAGGGAACAAGTTGTTTCATCCCAAGAGTAATTCTCTGTTTATCTTCGTCAATTTCCAGAATTTTAGTCTTCACTTTATCACCAACCGCAAGCACTTCTGATGGATGAGATACCCTACCCCATGTTATATCTCCAATATGAACAAGTGCATCTACTCCATCCAGCTCAACAAAGACTCCAAAATCTGTAATATTTTTCACTACACCATCTATCACACTGCCAACTTCAATTTTTGAAAACAGTTTCTCTTTCTTTTCCTCCATCTCAACTTCCATGAGGGATTTACGAGAAAACACTATATTGTTTCTCATTCTATCAACCTTTATAACATTACATCTGATATTTTGACCAAGCAACTCTTTCATCTCCTGTTTCTGTAAAGGCCTTATATCTAACTGAGAACCTGGAAGAAATGCCTCAACTCCAGAGACATTAATTATAAGACCCCCTTTTACAAGTTTCGATACTCTGCCCTCAATAGCTGAACCTGTCTTATAGGAGTCCTCAATTTTATTCCATATCTTTGTAAGCGCTGCTTTCTGTCTTGAAATCTCAGGGGCTCCATCCTCACCCTCCATATTCTCTAAAAGTACCTCAACTTTATCTCCTACTTTAAGCTCTTTTGCATTTTCAAATTCAGAAATAGGAATTATGCCTTCTGATTTTAATCCCGTATCAATAACAACTCCTCTCTTGTCTATTTTCACAATCTCACCTTCTATTATCTCTCCCTCTTTTATTCCAGCAAGGGACTTATCGACTAATTCTAACATCTCTTCTTTATTCATCTTCTTATTCATAATGTGCCTCCTTTATACAGTGAATTACTTCTTTTATTATCCATACTGGTGTTGAAGCACCAGCTGTAACTCCTACCTTTTCCTTATTTCTAAACCATCTCTTTTTTATCTCCTCTTTTGTCTCTATATAATAAACATCCTTGCCAGTAGATTTTACAAGTTCATATAACCTTCTGGTATTTGCGCTATTCTTGCCACCGATAACAAGCATTAAATCTACCTTATTGGCTGTTTCTATAGTATATTCTTGCCGTAACGATGTCGCATTACAGATTGTATTGTATATCCTTATTTCTTCTGCTTTTTCTACAAGCAGGCTAACCGCTTTCTGAAACTGACTAATAGAGAGAGTAGTCTGGGCAATAACGCCAATCTTATCCTGTTGTTTGATAGAAGTAAAAGAACTATCCGGAGAAAGTATTTCACCATTACCATTGGTGTAACCAATTACTGCCTGCATTTCCGGATGCTCTTTCTCGCCTATGGCTATAACTTTATATCCCTTTTCATTCAATTCCTTTGCTATGTTATGAGCCTTTTTTACAAAAGGACAGGTAGCATCTATAATCTCAAATCCCTTTTCCTTTGCAAGTTTTATTATGGATGGCGAAACACCATGAGACCTTATAATCAATCTTCCTCTCTTTATGGAATCAAACGAACCTATTGGAGTAATTCCCTTTTTCTTAAGCAAAGAAACTGTCTGCGGATTATGGATAATTGGACCGTATGTATATATGGGACCATCATTCTTTTTTGTAGCCTCTTCTGCTATGTTCATTGCCCTCTTAACACCAAAACAAAAACCAGAATGTGGGGAAAGAATAACCTCCATAATTAAAAATTAAACATTAAATATCAAAAATCAAAAATACATACCATAATCATATCAAATATTAAAAATCAAATATCAAAACTACATATTAAATATCAAAATTTCTTTATCTTTAATTTTTGATTTGTAATTTTGCATTTTAATATTTGATTTTTGATATGTCTTTAATTCTTCTCATCACCTCTTCAGCTATTTTCTCTCTTCCTTGTTTATTATTCTCAAACTGTGAAAGATATTCTGGACTAAAAGGCTCACCAAATTTTACATATACTTTGCCTCTGTTCAAGAATAACCTCCACAGAGATACATTTGTTCCTGACACAAAGGTTGGAACTATTGGGACATGAGTTTTTAAAGCAATATATCCAACACCCACATTAGGGGATAGGAATGTGCCTTTTTTGCTCCTTGTGCCTTCAGGAAAAAACAGAAGCACCCGACCTTTTCCAAGAACATCAAATGTTTTCATCAGTGCTTTTCTATCCAATTTTTTAGTATCGGCAGGATAGGCATTCAAAGCCCTTATGAGCCATGTAAACCACTTAGAGACAGTAAAAAGACCCTTTTTAGTGAAGTAAAAACACTCCCTAAAATATACCGCTGCCCCAACAAGTGGTGGGTCATAATATGATAAATGATTTGAAGCAATAATTACCCCACCTGTTTTTGGTATATTCTCCCTTCCGGAGACCTTGAACCCAAACAGGAGTCCCCATGTATAGTTAACAATTCTTGTCGCAATCCGATATCTGAGTTTCACAATAAAATAAAAATGTCATTCTGAGCGTCAGCGAAGAATCTCATAGATTGCTTCGTCGTCCGTCAGCTGACGGACTCCTCGCAATGACATCCTTTGAATCCCTGATTATTTCTATAACTTTCTCTATCTCCTCCTCAATACTCATATTCGTTGTATCTATTACAAATGCACTCCCTGGAACTTTGAGTGGTGAGTGCTCTCGTGTTTTATCCTGTAAATCCCTTGCTTCTAAATCCTTTTTTATCCTATGTAGGAGGGGTTTTCTAACCCCGATAGACTGATATCGGGACAGGAATGTCCCTCCTACAGAATATTCTTTTTTCCGTCTCTTTGCCCTTTCAGAAAGTGAGGCATCCATATATATTTTTACCTCTGCATCGGGGAAGACAACTGTCGCTATATCTCTTCCTTCACATACGACATTACCGTCTCTTCCAAGTTCTCTCTGCAATTTGACAAGCGATTCTCACACAACTTTATAGGTAATGATAAGAGAAGCAAATTTAACTATCTTTTCTGTTTTTATATCATCT
>JAUWAR010000030.1 GCA_030601965.1 bacterium
GTCGCTGGTTCGAATCCAGTCTCCCCGATTTTTTTATCTCCTCAATCGCGAATAGTACTCACATTTCTCAGGACTCCTTTCCCTTTTGATTTTACCCTGTTTTACTAATTTCTTTAACTTCTGATTAAGAATATAATAGGGTAATTGTAATAGTTCGTATATACAGATAATGGGTGTTTCTTTCCCAATATAGGAGAGAATGTAATCCTCAATTTTCATGGGTTTTACTGATGGTAAAACTGGAGCTGAAGAAAGATATTTTGTAAAAGGGTCTTCTCTATTTAAGATATTACTTATTGTCTTTGCATATCTGTGATGGTCCTTGTCAAATTTATGCATAAAATTTTGCCAATCGGCTTGGGTCTGTTTTAATTCAATCATTTTTGGAATAAGGCTAAGTCCTTTACACCCAATTTTCTTGAAATCTGCCATGTTTAACATTTCTCTTAAAATATCGGTAATTTCTCTTTGTTGCCCATTCCATAAGAATATAGCCTGAAGTCCATATTTTGCTGCCTTCCACCTGTTTTCTATAGATTCAATATATAATTTTTGGTCAAAATTTGGAATACCCTTTTCTGCAAATCTTGTAATGAAGGCAGTGACAAAGGCAACATATTCTGAAACAAATGTTCTTGAGGATGCAGCATCACCAATCCTGAGTTCTATAGTTGAATGGGCATCTGTTTTTACACATACATCATCTCCCCAGCTCCATTGTGCAATGGAAGGGGCACTTACTCTCCGAACCATTGAATTATAATCTGCATATTTCAAGATTCTATAACTCTTATACTCACCGGACTCGCCTGGAGCCCAAACAGAAGAATTACAGGAGAGTGCAGCAAATGCCGGAGCATATATAGTGAGAAGATTTGCTATCCTGGTTGCGTCAGCAAAGTCATATATGCTTCCTATATGACAGTGGAGTCCAATAGCACCTCCGATTGCGGGATGAACCCCGATGGGAAAGAAACCCCACTTTTTCTCCTTGCATATCTTTTCAATTTCTTTAACCTGTAAATCTGTTCTGTTTTTTAATTCGTCAAAAGAGGACAAAATTCCTGACCTTATCTCTAAAAGTCTCGCATCAAAGCCTGGAATATAATCAAGCCCTGTCCTTGACCATGGAAACTTTTTTCTCAAATGATGCGCCATATATTCTACATCTTTCTTTTCAAGGAACATAAGATTAGACTTAAGGAGAAGCGTTTCCCATTCATACCCAAAAGTAAGAGGACTAAATTTATTCATAGTTTAAGGTGAATATCTGCTTCAGGAGGGACATCAAGTAATGTCTCTCCTCTCCATATCCTCCCAAGTAAATTTATATTCCTTGGTGATAGACTGATTTTTCTCTCTTCTTTATCCCAGTGGAGATTTGCAGTTTTTATCTCTTTTGTGCTTACAGCAATTATGGAAAATAGATTTTTTGCCCTTGATAAAATAGCTATGGTATCAGAATCTACATAATATTTATCACCGATGCCATAAAGACAACTATATTTTATGGATTCTCCTTTTTTTAGTTCCTTCAGGAACATTTTGGGGAAAAGATATATATTTGAAAGAGTAAACTTGACATTCAAAACATCAAGTAAGTCTCTATTAGTAATAAAGAGGAAGTTTTGTGCTTTATTTGCAAGAAGAAATGCACCTAATTTAAGTGCATAATATTCGAGATATGGGGTCCATATAGGAAGTATGGGTTTGTAATACACCTTATGTTCAAGTTTCTCCATGGTTGGAATAAAAACTGTATCTTCAGGGCTGGAGACTCTGATGGGTATAGATTGCCAGTAATTGATTTCTTTCTTCTTTTTGGTGGTAATAGTTATAGTTTGCTGTAAAAGTGGCAAAGATGGAAAGAATTTTATTACCTTCTCAATTTTTAATCCCTTTTTTTCGTATTCATATCTATTATTTTTTTCTTTGAATTCAGCATTCCATAGGTTCCCTGGAAAATCTTTTTCAATTAGGTCAATAGCACCTCCAAAATCAACATACTCTTTTTTACCATATTTTAGCGTTGGTTTAAATATGTCTTTCCCTGTTGTCTTATAAATAAGCGAGCTAACTCTTGCTCCAAGGTGAGGAAGTATAATAGCCTTTAAAAAACTATTTTCTAATACCTCTTCTTCATATCCATCCTGATTTATGTCGTTTTTCTTTTTGGGAATCATAGTTTTAATCTCTGAAGGGTCAAGAATGATTTCATCTCCTGCTTTTATCTTCCATACATCAGGACATTCACGAGTAATAAATCCAACTTTTCCCTGTATATTGGATGGAAGTTTAAAACCCTTTGATGCAGGTCCCTTCACTTTTATCTTACATTTGAGCGACAAGATAGTAAAATTACCTTCTTTACGCTCTTTTATTTTTTTAACCTCTATGACTTTTGCAAGTGCTCTATGCCTTTTAACTACACGATTTTATAAAATAAGCAAAGAGTTCCTTAAACACCGGATACCTTTTGAAAAGTCTTTCTGGATGAAACTGAACACCAAGTATAAACTTGTGTTCTTTGCTCTCTATTCCCTCAATAACTCCATCCGGAGATTGAGCAGAGATTTTGAACTCAGGAGCGAGTTTTCGTACAGACTGATGATGAGTACTATTGACTTCAATCATTTCTCTCTTTATAATATTAAATAACATAGTTCCTTTCTTTATCTCGATTTCATGGACTAATAAATTCCTTGTATCCCAGTGCTGAGGAGTGGTTTGATTTAAACTTCCGCCTCCTGCTATATTAAGAATCTGCAGTCCTCGGCATATTCCAAGAATTGGGATGTCTCTTTTTATTGCAAGTTTTATAAACGATAGTTCCATTATATCTCTTTCCTCATCTAACTTTTTGAGGTCTGTTTTTGGAGTCTGCCCATAAAACTTTGGATACATATTTCCACCACCAGTCAACATAAGTCCGTCAATGCGTGATAATATCTTTTCTATATCATCTTCATCAATCATACCTGCCCGCCGCACACCTGCTCGCCGAACAAGTTCTTTGGCAGGCGAGGCTATGGCAGGCGGGGATGGAATAATAAATGGGATTCCTCCTGATTCCCTTACTGCCTGCACATAATTTTTAGGAAGATAATATCTTTTAGAAGATGCAGGACAAGTGATACCAATAATAGGTTTCATAATCCTGTTCCGTTAGCTAACGGATTAGTCTTGAATCTGTCAAGGATTTAGATTTTAACCTTGACATCCGTTAGCTAACGGAGTAAATTATGTTGCATAGTAGATAAAAATAATGGAATTTAAAAATATAACAGTTGGTCCATTAGGAACTAATGCTTATGTGTTAAGTTCGGAAAATGAAGGAATAATTATTGACCCTGGAGCAGAGGCAGATAGGATTCTGGAAATCAGTAGAGGTCTTTCTGTCAGATATATTCTTTTGACACACAATCATTGGGACCATACCAATGCCCTTGAGAAAGTGAAAAATAAACTTGATGTAAAATGTGGAATTCACCCCCTTGATAAAACCTTACCTCTTTTTGATTTTGAAATTAATGATAGGGACGAAATCAAATTTGGTAATACTGTATTAAAGGTTATTCATACGCCAGGACATACACCTGGCAGTTGTTGTTTCCTTATAGAGAATTGTCTGTTCAGTGGTGATACGGTTTTTCTTGGTGGATATGGACGCACAGACCTTGAGGGTGGGGATGAAACAGCCCTTTGGAAAAGCGTAGAAAAAATTATGCGATTGGCTCCAGATATTCTTATATATCCTGGACACGGAGCACCCACTGCAGTCAAGGAAGTAGAACACTATCCAATTTAACATTATTCTATCCTTCTTGTGGCTATCAGAAATTTCTTACCGCCTACTTCTCTTGCCATATCCATTATTCTTATAACTTTATCTAATTCACAAGATTTATCTGCACGTAAAATTATAAGTTTATCCTCTGACTTTTCAAGTGCCTCTTTTAAGAGTGTAGAAAACTCTCCAAATCCCACAGATTTATCATTTAAGAAAAGCTGTCCTTCTCTCGTGATAGTTACCCGAATCTCCTTTTTAGATGTTACCTCTGCTGAGGTAGAACCTGGAAGTTTTATCTTAATACCAGGCTCAAGCACATATGTAGATGTGAGGAGAAAAAATATCAAAAGTAGCAAGACAATATCTGCTATTGATATAGGACTCAATGTGGACTCTGGTTCATGATGGACTTTTATGTTCATTTTTACTCCTTTTTATCGGGGTTAGAAAACCCCTCCTACAACGTTTTTCATCTTAAAATAATTGCTTTCTTTGTAGAGACATAATTCCCTGCCTGAAGTCTTATGAAATATACCCCAGAGGTGAAGTTCTTTGTGCTCCACTGAATAGAGTAAATTCCTGGTTTCTGCTCCTTGTTTAGAAGAGTTACCACCTCTTGACCAAGAATATTGTAAACTACAATCTTCACCTGCTCCTGATTCGGAATACTATATCTTATAGTAGCAAAAGAACTAAAGAGATTGGGTGAGATTGGGAAGAGGTTGTATTTCAAAGGGAAAGAATAAACATTTTCTATACCTATCTCAACAGCAAGTGCAAAACCCTCATAAGTCGCAAGATTGTGCCCTGTAACAGTTATCCAGACAGTGCAGGGTTCTGTAGTTTTAATATTCAGAGTAGTTATACCTGAGGGATTTGTATATCCAACAAACTGGCTATCAGCGAGTGCACAAACAAGGGCATCCTTGACAGGAAATCCACTTTCTGATATTGATACCTCCATAGAATAGTCACCTGTCGGAATAACAGCCGGATATTTTACTATAATTGGCTTTGGAACAAGTGTATAGATATCCTGTGATGGGTCACCAAAGATATGATAAGCCTCATAGTAATATCTACCGTTAGCCTCACCTCCTCCTGGCCATATCTCGTCATGTCGGAAGAGTCCAATCTGGGTGAATCCCCCAATAAAATTAGTAGAAGAATCTCCAAACATACTCTTAAACCACCATATCTGCAGGGTATCGTCATGTATCCAGTGAGAACTGGGAACTGAACCAAAGAATCCAGACGCACCTTTATCTATAACCCTTACCCATGTTTCACCAAAACACTCAGAGACGCTAAAATCGCCTGTATTACAGGCATGACTGACTACGAATGGATATTTATCGTAGTTAAAAAGATTTATTACATCTGATTGCCCAAAGGATGGTTCGTCCCAGCCACCTGTGCTCCCGTGTCCCGTATATATTGCCATTACCCTTCCCTCATTTATTGCATCTGCAATTGATGTCCCTGTTCCATAAAACCCATAAAGCGAATCACATATCATGCCATTTGCCCTGGCAATCTCCATACAAATGTTACAGCATGTCTCAACTTCTAAGTGATGAGTTTCATCATCTGATGCCATGAAATATGCCTTTTGTAGCCAGTCTGTTCCTTGAGTCCATAGATTTCTCTCATAATCCACAATGTCTTCTACCATACCATCTAACTCATCTGTTGTAGATACAGGAAATCTTCCTATATATATATCAGGAATATAATCACCTCCTGCAGTAGTCGCATAATACAAGTCTGTCACCCCACCTGTCTCAGAACCCGTCCCAGATTCAGGTATCTCATCTTTATCTCCTACAAGAACAACAAAAGTCGGAGGAATACCCAATGTATCATCATACGCATCCTGGATATAGCTCATTATATTTACTGCTGTCGCTCCTCCTGGAATGTCAGAGGTTTTAGTTACCGTCACAAAATGTCCCTTTTTCCTTTTCCATTCTGATAACGGAAGTACAGAAGAGTAATAATCATCCGCAGTTATGATAAGGTATCCAATTGGAATCTCAGGCGGAGACTTAACCTCAAAGTCTCTAAAATTTGTAATCATTTTACGACTTGTTTGCTCATAAGGATGCGAATAGTATTTCCGAAGAACACTTTCCGTCTTTTGCATATTAGAGCCGTTGAGTCTTATTGCAATATTTATACTTTTTGCATAAATAATACTATTTCTCCTGGGATTATACTTTACAGGATAAATCTCAAGGAACAGAACCCTATGGCCTCTGAGATATCCAATCTTTTTAATTTGTACCCATTTTTCTGGAAAGAATCTATCTATTTTGTAAAAATCTCTATCAATAGTGAATTCTGCAGTTACACCTTCAATCTTTGGGACAGGTGCCTGAACTGGAATAATGGGATACTTGAGAATCATTTGTTCTTCTTTCACATCTATTTCAAGTGAAGGAACTGCATCTTCGGGAATCTGGATAACTTTTCTAATTACAGGCAGATTTGGTCTTCCTATATCTGGACTATGACCAGCACCAGGTATAGATAAAACTGTAAAGTACTCTCCCTCTTTTATAGACTCTTGCACTATAGGTTTCTCTAATTCTACGGAAATAGATACCCGTGATGGTGTAGATGTGATACTAAAACCAAAAATGGATTGAGAGTAAAGAGTTAAAAAGATATATTTTAAGTATTTCATCATACCCCTGAGTAATTAATTAACCAATTAACTAATCAACTAAATTTTTGTCAAGTTTTTATAGAATTTTGTGATTATATCTTGACATTTCTGTTTTTTTACATTTCGTATTAAAGAGTAATGATAACCTGTCATCTTAAGGAGAGGGCTTTTCTTGCTATGGTATTTTCATCTATTGAGGTCTATAAACACGAGACATTGGGACTTTTACTTGGATTTAAAGGTGAAAATTCCTTTGCTATTGAGTATGCCATCCCTTATCAGACCGCGGTTAAGGGTTACTCCTGGGTCTCTCCAAAACCACAAGCCGCAGAAAAAATGACCAAGGTTCTTGAGAATATGGCGATTGATGTAATCGGGGATTATCATTCTCATACTCAGTATGGCGAGGACAGAGCAACAACAAGGCCAAGTGGAGACGATATTGCTGATATGGAAAAAGGTAAACTCTATATTACAGTGGCGGTAAATGACAAGACAAGAAAAAAAAGATGGATAACAAAGAAGAATGGAAATATTAGAGGAACCATAGGTGATTATGATGTGGAACTTGGGGCAGTAGTGGCATACGGGAACCATAGGTATAAAAGGGTAAAGATTATATGCCCCTCTGCAACAGGATTGGGTTACTAACCTTTTAAGCATTGTAATCTGTCATTGCGAGTCCCGATTTCTCGGGACGAAGCAATCCCATCTTTTAGATTGCTTCGTCGTTTCACTCCTCGCAATGACACTCGTAATCTTTTATGTTATGGAGGACTGGATTAGGTTATCTCATGTAGAAGGTATAGGAGAAACAAGGCTCCGAAACCTCATTGCTCATTTTGGCTCTCCAGATAAGGTATTTGACGAGAGCCTTGAAAATCTCGGAAGATTTATTGATATAAAAACTGCAGAGGCAATTAAAACTGCAAAAAATTCAAATATAGAAAAAGAACTCTCTTTGATAAATAGTCTTAATGTCAAAGTCTTAAAATTCAACGAAGACTTATACCCAGAATCACTAAAAGAAATAGAAGTTCCACCACCTATCCTTTATGTAAGAGGAGAAATAAAAGAACAGGATAAAAGGGCAATTGCCATAGTAGGAACCAGAAGACCAACTTTTTATGGAAAGTTCGTGGCGGAAGAGTTTGCACAGGGTTTAGCACAAAAGGGCATTACTATTGTAAGTGGTATGGCAAGGGGTATTGATACAAGCGCTCATAAAGGAGCACTCAAAGCAAAGGGAAGGACGATTGCGGTTTTGGGCTGTGGAGTAGATAGAATATATCCTTCAGAAAATAAAGAACTTATGCAAAAGATAATATCTAATGGGGCTTGTATCTCGGAATTTCCAATGGGGACTGGACCTCTTGCAGAAAACTTTCCAAAAAGAAACAGAATAATAAGTGGCTTATGTTTAGGGGTTATAGTAGTAGAAGCCGGTCAGCGAAGCGGAACGTTTATTACAGTCAATTCAGCTCTGGACCAGAGCAAGGAAGTCTTTGCCGTACCTGGAAATATTACTTCAGAGCAGAGCAAAGGAACAAACAAACTCATTATGGATGGTGCAAAGCCTGTTACCTGTGTTGATGATGTGCTTAATTTTCTTGGAATACATATAGATTACGAGCAAAAACTAAAAGCAGTGCAACTCAGTCTAACTGAGAGTAAAATCCTTTCTCTTCTCTCTTCTGAGCCTGAACATATAGATTCTATTTCAGGGAGGTCAAAAATCCCTGTTCAACAACTATCTGCACTTTTTTTGGGTTTAGAACTCAAGGATATAATAAAACAACTCCCAGGCAGGTATTTTGTTAAAAATGTGTAAATATGTGCCCTAATTTGGTCTTTTTTGTCTCAAGATACTCCTTGTTGATTTTGTTTGGTGGGATTTCAATCGGAATCCTTTCTACAATTTTAAGCCCATAAGCCTCAAGTCCGATAATCTTCTTTGGATTATTGGTGAGCACCCTTATAGTAGAAAGCCCCAGGTCCACAAGTATCTGGGCACCTATACCATAATCTCTTAAATCAGGTGCAAAACCTAATGCGATATTCGCCTCTACAGTATCCATACCCTGGTCCTGAAGAGTATATGCCTTTACTTTGTTCGCAAGCCCAATTCCCCTTCCCTCCTGTCTCATATATAAAAATACACCCAATCCCTCAGCATTAATCATTGCAAGAGCCTTTTCTAACTGCTCTCCACAATCACACCTGAAAGAGCCAAACACATCACCTGTAAGACACTGAGAATGAACCCGAACAAGAACATTCTTTTTGCCTTCTACTTTTCCTTTCACAACTGCTAAATGATGATAATTTGTCAGGATACTCTCGTATATATGAATAGTGAACTCACCATATTTTGTAGGAAGTGGCGCAGAAACAAGTTTCTTTACAAGTTTCTCCTTTTTGTGTCTATATTCAATGAGATTTTTAATAGTAATAATTTTTAAAGAGAACTTGTCTGCAATCTTCATAAGTGTCGGAACCCTTGCCATAGTTCCATCTTCATCCATAATCTCACAGAGCACTCCTGCTGGATATAATCCTGCAAGTTTTGCAAGGTCACCAACTGCTTCTGTATGACCTGCACGCCTCAGAACTCCTCCATCCTTTTGAGCAAGTGGGAAGATATGACCAGGTCTCGCAAGGTCGTCAGGTTGTGTATCAGGATTAATAGCACACAGAATAGTCTTTGCCCTATCGTGTGCACTTATACCAGTAGTTACGCCCTTCCTGGCATCTATTGAAACACCAAATGCAGTGCTAAACCTGGAGGTATTATCCTCAGCCATTTTAGGAATATTAAGTTCATCAAGTCTTTTCTGGGTGAGTGCAAGACAGATAAGTCCCCTGCCGTGTTTAGCCATAAAGTTAATTGCTTGAGGGGTTACTTTTTCTGCTGCAATAATGAAATCACCCTCATTTTCTCTATTCTCATCATCACAACAGATGACCATCTTACCATTTTTTATATCTTCAAGTGCAGATTGTATCGTAGCAAAATTACTCATCTCTGTAACAAATATTTCCCAATTATATCACTTTCTATATTAACAAAATCCCCTGTTTTTAAAAACTTGAGAGTGGTGTTGTCCTGAGTATAAGGAATAATTGAAATAGTAAAACAACTATTATTTTTACCTGCCACAGTAAGACTTACTCCATCAATTGTAATACTCCCTTTTGGAACAATATATTTCAATAGTTCTCTGTCAATAGATATAGAAAAGGTTATAGTGCCCTGAGAGACTCTTTTAGATATAATCTTACCCTTACCATCAATATGACCCTGAACAAGATGTCCTCCCAGTCTATCTCCCATTTTGATTGCTCGTTCAATATTAACAGGTGTGCCTTTTCTAATATTCCCAAGTGTTGTCGTTTTAAGTGTCCCATTACTTGCAAATACTTGAAACCAGTCTTTTTCGCTTTTTGTTACTGTGAGACAAACTCCATTGATAGATATACTTTCACCTTTCAGAATTGAGCCCTGAACTTGTTTCAGGGGAGAATTGAGAATTGAGAATGTCAGTCTCTTGCCCCCTTCTGTAAATATAGACTCTACACAAGTTCCCAGTTTTTCAATAATTCCTGTAAACATTACTCGGAAAATAACCTAAATCTCTTAAAAAAGTCAAGACTAAAATAACCTTATCTGCTCAGTCTTTTTCTCTTTCTCCTCTTCCTTAAAGATTTTTATCTCACCATATACCCCATCATATCCAGGAATCACTTCTACCTTCTCTTCTCGCACATTTGTTATTCCCTGTGCAATTTGGCGAGAAGTTGTTTCCTCTAAATCTTCAAACGAAATGTCTAATAAACACCCGAATTCTGAACCAAAATGATAAATAAGTTTATTGTATTCAACTTGTACTGTTTTGCTATCTTTTCCTATAGATAAAACATCTGCAATGATTTCTCTTAATGGGATAAGATGTTTGCACGGGAGCGCATTTTCTGGGATAGTGCCTTCTTCCCTATCACTCAATTCTATTACTCTATGCATTACACCAATCGTAATCCTTTTTCCACACTTTGGACAAAGATTATTGTGAGCCAGAGCCTCTTCTGGTGAAATTCTTGTTCCGCATTTTCTGTGTCCATCCCAATGATACTTGCCTTCTTGTGGGAAAAATTCAACCGTAAATTTAAATCTATTCCTGTCCTTGTTCTTTATTACATTTATTACCTCAAAATAATCAAGTTTGCAATCAAAACAATTTACCTCTCTACCGATTGTTGCAGGTGAGTGTGCATCAGAATTAGATATGAGGGCAAACCTATCAAGTGTTGAAAGCCGCCAATTCATTGGTGGGTCAGAAGATAACCCTGTTTCAAGGGCAAAGATATTGGCGGTTTGGTCTCCAAAGCATTCTTCTATCTTATCAAAACCAAAATTTGCGCCAAACAGAGAGAACCAGGGTGTCCATATATGTGCAGGTACAATAAATGCATCGGGACATATCTCTATTATCTTTTTCACCATAATTTCTGCATCAAGAGAAAGGGTAGGTCTTCCGTCAGACTCAAGTTTTCCATATCTTCCAAGAAACCCATTTATATTCTCGGCATCCTTGAAATCTGGAACAAGTATAACAATATGAACCTTTCTGAGTTTACCAAATTTCTCAAATATATTATTTACCTCAGTTGAAAGGATAAAATTGGTATCTGTACCAGACTGGTCTGCATATTTGTATATGCCTGAACCTGCAGGTTCAAGGGTTTTAGCGAGTTCTTTAAGATAAGTAGGATGTGTGAAATCGCCTGTGCCCATGAGTTTTATACCTTTTTTGGCTGCACTCTCGGCAATGCTTTTCACATCCATTTGTGGAGATGTTGCCCTTGAGTATTTGGTATGAATATGTAAATCAGCAAAAAAAGACATAAATTTAATTATTCCTGACTGCCCTGCCTACCGTCAGGCAGGCGTCAGGCAAGTTATGATTTCAGGATAGTTTAATATCTTCTTGAATAACAAGTCCTCTCTGTCGTGCCTCCTCTACAATGGTTGCGCCCGGAACCACCGACTCAACTGGTATCACACCATGAGGTATCTTGCCCTGTGCAGCAAGGATAGCAATAATTGAGGCATGCCAGCCCGTTAATCTCTGCATCGCCGTGAAACCCGTCTTCTCATCATAGTAGTCTATAAGCTCAACAACAGCCTCAGCAGAGCAACCATCCTTTTCACCCACACATTTAACTCGTATCACACATATATCACGAACTTCAGGCTCTGTTATCTTTGTTTCAAGCAGTGAATGAAACAGATTACGTGGCACAACCTTAGTCTCACCTACCTGCACAGGCTCTATTCCCAGAAGACCAATCTCTACAAATGCCTTAAATTGTACCCAATGACCAGGATACCGCAGAGTCCTGTTTTCCAAACATTCAAGTTTCCCCTCAAATGTCCATGGTGCAGTTGATAACCCCCCAGATGTAACAAATGCCTCCAGCCGACCCAATGGTGGTGGAAACTTTAACTCCTCAAATCCATCAAAACACGGTACCTCAATAATCTTTCCATTGCGAAGAAAATAGGCACTGCCATAGTATTCATTTATCAATCCGTCAATGCTAAATGTGGAAACATAATTCCACGGCGGTCTCGGTTCCTGCGGTAGTCCTCCATCCCAGATATAGACTTCTCGTGCTCTGTCTAAAAGTGACATCGCATATGTCGCAAGTGAAATATTCATTCCAGGTCCCATGCCGCAGTCAGGAACAATTGTTATACCCGCTGATTTGGCTTCACCATCACGGTCTATTTGCTTTCTAACTACCCCTGTATTGCCACCAAAATCGCACATATTCGCTCCAACACGGATGGCGACTTCCATTATGCCTATATTGAATGTAAAATGCACA
>JAUWAR010000087.1 GCA_030601965.1 bacterium
GAAGAAATTAAAATACCAAAAAATATATCATTTAATAAGTTGGTAGAGACCTTTTGTAAATACACTGAAGATGATTATTACGAATGGCTAAAAGATAATTTCAAGAGTTTCTTTAACCATGGAAATCCGCACTGGAACTGGATTAAAGAACGAATTGAGCACTATTCAAAAGATTATATTGCAAAACTATGACAAATTTTGAAGATATATTCAAAAAGATAGGAATGATAAAGGAAGGGCATTTCCTTCTTGCTTCTGGGCTCCATAGTGGAATATATTTTGAGAAGTTCAGACTACTTGAACATCCAGAATACTTATCTATTTTTACTAATAAGATTGCAGAATATTTTAAAGATGAAGATTTTGAGACAGTGGCAGGTCCAACTACTGGTGGGATTGTTATCGCATACGAGGTTGCCAAAATTCTTGACAAAAGATGTATTTTTGCGGAAAAAACAGAACAGGGTAGGGATTTTCTAAGAGGATATAAAATAAAAAAAGGAGAGAAAATCCTTATTGTAGATGATGTTTTTACTACTGGAAGTTCAATAAAAGATGTGATTGCCGCTGTAAAAAATAGAGGAGCCATTGTTACTGGTATTGGTATAATTGTGGATAGAAGTGACCCCGCACTTATACATAAGTGCGGGGCTGATTTTGGCATCCCATTTTTTGCAGTTTATAAAAAGATTGTAAAGAACTATACTCCTGATAATTGTCCCTTTTGTAAAAAGGGAATAAAACTTGTAAAATTAGGAGGAAAATGAATAAAGGGAATAGAATGCAGAGGAAAGTGAAAAGACCTACACCACAAAGGAAAAAGTCGGAGAAGAAACCTTCTTTCCTAAAAGGAGTTTTTCCCTGGCTTATCCTTTTCCTCATTATGTTGGTTCTTTTCAGGGTAGAAAGTGCGAGAAGGACTCAGGTAATGACTATCTCCTACAGTGAATTTCGTAATTACATAGAAGACGATAGAATAGAGAAAGTAACTTTCATAGATAAGGACATAAGGGGAACCTTTAAGACTTCTGTCTTCCTGCCTGCCGACAGGCAAGGAAAGGAGGAACTTGAATTTAGAACTTTCAGAACTACTATACCATTTGAGGATACTGAACTTGTAGAAAGGCTTTATGAAAAGAATATTTTAGTTGAATCAAGGTCTGGTGCCGGTATATGGAATGCTATCTGGCCATTTCTTCCATTTGTAGGTATCGTTGTCATATGGATTCTTCTGCTCAGGCAGATGCAACAGGGTCCAAAAGGTGTATTATCGTTTGGCAAGAGTCGTGCAAAACTTACATCTAAGGATGTACCTAAAGTGAGTTTTGATGATGTGGCTGGTGTTGAAGAGGCAAAGGAAGATCTTAAAGAAGTAATTGAATTCTTAAAATCACCCCAGAAATTTCAAAAATTAGGTGCAAAAATTCCTAAGGGGATATTGCTTCTTGGACCTCCTGGCACTGGAAAGACACTTTTAGCAAGGGCAGTTTCAGGAGAGGCAAAGGTTCCATTCTTTTCTATGTCAGGTTCAGATTTTGTGGAACTTTTTGTCGGTGTCGGTGCCTCAAGAGTAAGAGACTTGTTTGAAAAAGGCAAAAAAAACGCACCTTGTATAGTCTTTATAGATGAACTTGATGCAGTGGGAAGGCATAGAGGTGCAGGTATTGGAGGTGGTCATGATGAAAGAGAGCAAACGCTTAATGCCCTTCTTGTTGAGATGGATGGTTTTACAGCCAATCAAGGTGTGATTCTTATTGCTGCCACAAACAGACCAGATGTGCTTGACCCAGCACTCCTCAGACCAGGTAGGTTTGATAGGCAGATAATTGTAGATAGACCAGATATAAGAGGCAGGGAAGGTATTTTTAAGGTGCATACAAAAAAGATGCCACTTGCAAAGGATGTGAAGCCAGATGTAATTGCAAGAATAATACCCGGATTTTCAGGGGCAGATATAGCAAATATGATAAATGAGGCATCTCTTCTTGCGGCAAAGAAGAAAAAGAAGAGAGTTGAAATGGTAGATTTTGAATCTGCAAGAGATAAGATTCTTATGGGTGCTGAACGAAAAAGTCTTATTATTTCAGAGCAAGAGAAAAAAGGTATTGCTTATCACGAGTCAGGACATGTGCTTGTTGCAAAAAACATGAAAGAAGCCGACCCCATTCATAAGGTTACAATTATCCCAAGAGGTATGTCACTTGGAGTCACACAGCCACTTCCTGTTGATGAGAGAAGGAATTTTTCAAAGGAATATTGTATTTCACAACTTACAACATTACTTGGTGGAAGAGCTGCAGAGGTAATTGCCCTTTCAACTATTACAACGGGTGCACAGAATGATATTGAACAGGCAACAGCCCTTGCGCGCAAGATGGTTTGTGAATGGGGAATGAGTGAAAAGATGGGACCCATTAGCTTTGGGAAAAAGGAGGAAGAGATATTTCTTGGAAGAGAGATCGCAAAACACAGAGATTACTCTGAAGAGACTGCAAAAGCTATAGATAAAGAAGTGAAGATACTTGTAGAAGAGGCGCAGAAAGGAGCAAAAAGAATAATAAGAGATAATATAGATAATCTTCATAAAATAGCAAAGAGATTGCTTGAGAAAGAGGTTTTGACAGGAGAAGAGATAGATAAAATAATAAAATCCGAATAACAAGAACCGAAACGGAGTTAATCCGTGAGGATTTTAAATAAAAGGCTTACGCCTTAACTCCAACCTCAAATGAGGATTCTTGATATACAGAGTGTGAAAGATGCACGGGAAGAGATTGGAAAGATAGGGGTTGATAGTGCTAAAGTTGCCTTCGGCAAATCTAAAGTTGCCTTTGGCAAATCTGCTTATGACCATTTGCTTCCTAAACTATTTAATACTGTAATTAAAATTGATGGAGTTAGTGTGGGTGCTGCCAATATAATTAAACAGACAGCCTTGTCTTGTGGCACAGATGCCGCAGTGGCAAGAGGTGTGATTACTGGTGAGGTAAAAAAATCTGGTGTCTTGCTTTTTGGCAATTATAGACAGATTGAGAATATTGCTCTAAAAATCACAGACCAACCATTTGGGCTATCAAGGATTTCAAGGGAGATGCTGAAACTTATTAAATCTCAAATCTCAAATCTAAAATCTCAAATCTGTTTAAATCTTAAAAAACATAAATTTGATTTTACAAGAACATATATCTGTGGTGTTATAAATGTCACGCCTGACTCGTTTTCTGATGGGGGCATCTATCTTGATAAAGAGAGAGCAATTGACAGAGCCTATCAGATTGTTGAAGAGGGAGCAGATATGATTGATATTGGTGGTGAATCTACAAGACCTGGCGCAGACAGGGTATCAGTAAAGGAAGAACTTAAAAGGGTAATGCCTGTAATTGAAGGTTTGTCCCAGAACTCCCGCTCAACTCTCAACTCTCAACTCTGTTTATCTATTGATACCTATAAAAGTGAGGTTGCAAAAGAGGCACTTGAGGCTGGATGTGAAATCGTAAATGATATATCAGGCTTGAGATTTGATAATGATATGGAAGATGTGATAGCAGAGTATGATGCTGGATGTATAATTACACATATAAAAGGGAAACCGAGGGATATGCAGAAAAATCCCCATTATGAATCTGTTATAGATGAAATAATAGATTATTTGAAGGAAGGTATAGAGATTGCAGAGAAGAGTGGAATAAAATCTGATAGAATTATGATAGACCCGGGTATAGGTTTTGGAAAAAGAAACCCGGGGGATAATCTTCTTATTATCAAAAAACTCAAAGAATTCAAAGTCTTTTCAAAACCAATTTTTATTGGGATTTCAAGAAAGTCATTTATAGATAAAGTGTTGCACCTTCCCATAGAGGAGAGGGTTGAAGGCTCTTTAGCGGCAAGTGTGATTGCTATTCTTAATGGGGCGAATATACTTCGGACACATGATGTAAAGGAAACAGTAAAAGCAGCAAAGATGGCAGACGTCATAACCCATGGATTTTATTAAATTTCAGTTTCTTGATATTATTGACATAGTTATAGTAGCACTTGTTATTTATTATTTTTTATCATTTATTAAGGGGACAAGGGCTATTCAGATGTTGGTTGGATTAGCATTTATACTTATAATAGCCCTTGTATCGGATTTCTTGAAATTTGGAACATTATCGTGGATTATGAGTGGATTTAAGGCAATCTGGGTTGTGGCATTTGTAATTCTCTTCCAACCAGAAATAAGGAATGCCCTTACAAGGATTGGAAAGACAAGGATTGCAAAATTTATCACCAAGAGGGAAGAGGAAAAGGCACTTATGAATGAAATTATTGAGGGGACACTTATGCTTAAAGAAAGAGGTATAGGTGGACTGATTGTGATTGCACGAGAGATAGGTCTTAAAACATGGATAGAAAAAGGGACGATGGTTGATGCAAGGGTTTCAGGTGCACTTATTAATACAATATTTACTCCCTATTCACCACTTCACGATGGAGCGATTATAATAAAGGAAGATTCTATAGTTGCCGCAAGATGTATTTTGCCTCTTTCTGATAGCCCTACTCTGGACCATACACTTGGAACAAGACACAGGGCAGCTCTGGGACTTTCAGAGATTACAGATGCTGTCTGTATATGTGTCTCAGAAGAAAAGAGCACTGTCTCTATGGCAATAAATGGTAAGTTTATGAAGAATATTTCTAAAGAAAAGTTGCAAAGAGAATTAACAGGAGTATTCTAAAGAAAGGTTAAAAAGTTAAAAGGTTGAAAAGTTAAAAAGAGAGATAATGTCTAAAAAAGAATATATTATCGGTTTTATAATTGTTTTTGTTGTTTGTTTAAGTGTTTATCTTTGGACAGTAGCTCCGACTCTCTCATTCTGGGATTGTGGTGAATATATAGCCTGTGCTCACATATTAGGAGTTCCTCATCCGCCAGGAGGCCCACTTCATGTCCTTATAAGAAAAGTTTTTACCCTTATTCCATTTGGAAAAGAGATAGGTTTCAGGGCAAATATCCTATCGGTTCTTTGTGGTGCCCTTGGAGCTGCGCTTATATATTTCTTTGTAGTGAAGGTAATAGGAAAATGGCGGAGACCAATCTCTGTGGGTGATAAAGCTATTATTCACATATCAGGCTTTATGGCATCCATGATATGTGCATTTTCCTTTACTTATTGGTGGAATTCTATGGAGAGCGAGGCATACGGTCTCTCTACATTTATTC
>JAUWAR010000083.1 GCA_030601965.1 bacterium
ATTACTTTCACTTCCTCTTTGGCACAGACCTTTTTTTCTATAGCAAGTGCATTGAGTGCTGGACTATCTACTAATTGTCTTAATACCTCAAAATCAAATAGGACATCCCCATTAAGATAAATAAAGGTATCTGTCATCTCACCTCTTGCAAGATAGAGTGAATAAGCAGTATTAGTATCTGCATAATCTGGATTATGAATTATCGTGAACTCAAGATTAGAGTATTTACTTATATATTCCTCCACGATTTCTTTTTGATAGCCTAAAACTATTACTATGTCCTTTATTCCTAAAGCACTTAAAGAGTTGAGTTGATAATCTATAAGTCTATGTTCCCCAAGTTTCAAAAGACACTTTGCTTGTTTCCCTCCTAATCTTTTTCCTATTCCAGCTGCAAGAATAATTGCCTTCATCACCCGGATTTCATATTTTTCACTGCATTTATCAATTCTTCAGGTTTATAGTGATTGAATATTATCTTGTTGATACAGGTAATCAAAGGGATGGAAAGGTTAAAATCTTCCATATTTATAATAGTTTTTGACATCTTCACGCCTTCAACAACCATACCAACTTCTCTTAATGCAGCATCTCTTTCCATACCCTGTCCAATAAGATAACCAAACTGATGGTTACGACTTGATTTGCTTACGCAGGTAGCAATCAAGTCTCCAAGACCTGCAATACCATAAATCGTCTTTTCTGATACAAGAAGGAACTCTGCAATCTTAACAAATTCACGCAGACCATAAGTCATAATGAGACTCTGAAAATTAGTATCCAACCCCAGTCCATCAGCAATACCAACGGCAATAGCAATAATACCTTTAAGGGCAGCACATAATTCAATGCCTGTAACATCTTTTGAGAGTTCAAATGAAATTACATCATTTTTCAATAATTTCTTTACCCTCATCAATATAGAAATATCCTCACACGCCAGCACGGCCTTTGCCGGCTTACCCTTACTTATCTCATTTGCGATATTTGGACCCGACAGGGTAATAACTGTGGATTGGGGAAGAACTTCTTTGATTACCTGACTCATGGTTTTAAAGGACTCATGGTCAAACCCTTTTGATGCAGAAATTATTGTCGGTTTATCAGGGTAGCACAGGCTTCCAGCCTGTGAAATATGCTCTCTAAGTTCTTTTGCCACATTTCTGACTGCAGATGATGGCACAGCGAAGATAATAATATCATCAGCATCTATCGCCTCTTTATATTTTTCTATAACACATATTTCTTTAGGTAATTTAATACCGGGAAGGAACTCTTTATTTTCAGAATATTTATTTATCTCTCTTGCCTGCTGGTCTGTTTCCGTCCATAGCGAGACCTTATTATATTTAGAGAGAACAATTGCGAGTGTTGTTCCCCAATTACCAGCACCAATGACAATAATTTTCATAACCGCCTAATCCTTTCTCTCTCCAAATATCAAAGTTCCAATTCTTATAACATTTGCCCCTTCTTCTATTGCAATCTTGTATGAGTTACTCATGCCCATTGAAAGATACTTCATCTCTACATTCGGAATGTCAAGTGATTTTATTTCCTCAAAAATTCTTCTTGTTTCCATAAAATACGGTCTTGCGTCTTCAGGGTTTCCAAATCTCGGTCCCATTGTCATAAGTCCCTGAACCTTTATATGTGGATACTTTGCAATTTGTTTTATAATACCCTCTACATCCTCCTGCAAGACACCTGCTTTTTGTGCTTCTCTTCCACTATTTACTTCTATTAAAACAGGCATAGTTTTATTTAAAGATGCGCACCTTTTTTCTATCTCTTGTGCAAATTCAACTGAATCAACAGTCTCTATCATATCTATAAATTTTACCAATTTCCTCACCTTGTTTCTCTGTGGATAACCAATAAAGTGCCACTTTACCCTATTGCCGATGACTTCATATTTTCTTTCTGCCTCCTGGACATAGTTGTCTCCAACGACTTTAATCCCCGCCTCTATTGCCTCCAAAATCTCTTGTGTCGTTCTCTGCTTAATCGCCGCAACAAGAATAACATCCTTTGGCAGTTCTGAAAGTATAACCTTTACATTTTCTCTTATTCCCATAATATCCTCCACTCTGTCATTGCGAGTCCCGATTTATCGGGACGAAGCAATCCCATGAATAGATTGCTTCGTCGTCCGTTAGCTAACGGACTCGTCGCAATGACTCCTTACTCTCTCCCATATCTTCTCTATCTCCTCAGACACACCATCTTTAGAATACTCTACCACAGGTATACCTCGAACCAGTGCCTCTATAACCACTTTATCAAATGGAATTTTACCCATTACTTCAATATTAGACCCTTGACAATATTCTTCAATGGATTGCGTATTCTCAAGATTCAAATCATACTTATTTATGCAAACCACTGCCTTAACCCCAAAGTGGTTTGCTACTCCAATAATTCGTTCCATATCATGAATGCCCGAAAGGGTGGGTTCTGTGACAATAAGAGCAAGGTCAACCCCTGATAGACTTGCAATTACAGGACAACCAATACCAGGTGGACCATCTATTATGACATAATCCATATTCTTGTTTTCTGCAATGGTCTTTGCATTTTGCCTGACAAGGCTTACCAGCTTTCCTGAATTCTCCTCTGCAATTCCTAATCTTGCATGAACTAACGAACCATATTTCGTATCTGAAATATACCACTCCCCACAAAGATTTTCTTTCGTCATAATTGCATCTTCTGGACAGACCTTTGCACAAATCCCACACCCTTCACAGGAAATAGAGTCTATAATAATCTGGTGCTCTGGTGCTCTGGTGCTCTGGTGCTCTGATATAGCATCAAAGCGACAAACCTCGATACATTTTCCACACTGATTACATTTTTGTGGGTCTATTACTAGCTTGTTACCTGCTCTAAATTCGTGTTTCTCTTTTATCTCTGGATGAAGCAAAAGATGCAAATCGGCGGCATCTACATCACAATCTGCCATTACCTTATTTTCGGCTAATGAAGCAAAACTTGCTGTGATGATGGTCTTACCTGTCCCACCTTTACCACTTATGATTACTATTTGTTTCATAACTTGCCCGTCGGCTGACGGGTTTCAATCCTTCTTTACAAACAGAAGAGGAAAAACTATATCACTCGTGCAACAAGGAATCCAGACTGCAAGGAATAAAAACAAAAAAATGAGAACAAGAAAGCCCCAGTTTATTGTTCCGTTAGCTAACGGACTTAATGCCATCATGATGTGAAACAATGATGCCCAGGTACTTAACAAGACATGTCCTGCATGAGGAAATTTGGTTATGGGTCTGAAATAAGCAATTCCAATACCTATTAGTGCCAGGGGATTTACGAGCCACCATTTTCAATAAAACCTATATGGATTTCTCTGTTGGGCAAGTGCAGTAAACCTTCTCCTAAATAGGGAATTACCGAATCGCTTAATGTAGCAATGCCAATTGAACCAAAATAACCAATTAAAATCAAGACCCAGAGATTGTACCTCTTTTTAATGTGAAGTTCATACATAGATGCGGTTGCAAGTGCGCTCATGACAATATGTATTGGATGCAAAATATAGAAAACATTGTAAGAAATCTTTGAAGGAAGATCATAAAAAATTATCATAATGATAATTCCAGTAATAGCCCCTAATATAGTAAAAGGAGCATGTCTTTTGAGCTCATTTAATATTTGCCTGAACATTATCAAATAATTTCTTAAACCGCTCTTTATACTCTGGAAGTTCACTAATAATAGGAACTCCCTTTGAATATGCCATAGCAATCTCTCTTCTGAAAGGAATTCGCATTAATATTAAAATGTTCTCTTTGGCACAATAATCATCCACCTTGCTGTCACCCAAATCTGCCCTATTTATGACTACACCAAAAGGTATTTTTAATTTTCTCAGAGTCTCAACTGCTAACTTAAGGTCATTTAACCCAAAAGGAGTAGGCTCAGTTACCAATATACAAAAGTCACTCCCTTTGACTGCCTCAATTACAGGACAGGAAGTCCCTGGTGGAACATCAATAATATTTATACCATCAGAATTAACTTTCCTCTTAACAGCCCTTATCAATGGAGTTGCCATAGGCTCGCCAATATTAAGTTTTCCATGAATAAATGAGATACCTGATGTACTTCCCTCCTCAATAATACCTATTTCTTTTTCTGTCTCAGAGATTGCACCCTCTGGACACAAAAGACTGCATCCACCACAACCGTGACATAGTTCAGGAAAGATTAAAACTTGTTTTTTGACCACTGCAATAGCATTATATGCACAAATCTCTGCACACTTACCACAATAGTTACATTTAAATTTATCTATCTCTGGGATAGGAATGCCTATAGATTGAGTGGATTTAATCTGGGGTTTTAGAAATAGATAGGCATTTGGTTCCTCTACATCACAGTCAAGAAATGTTACAGGTATGTTACCATTTAAAGAAAGTGCCAAGTTAATTGCTACTGTGGTCTTACCTGTTCCACCTTTGCCACTGGCAACAGAAATTATCACTATTCTCCTATTGCTTTTCTTATATACTTCTCTGTCATTACTGCGGCCAATGCCCCATCTCCTACAGCAGTAGATATCTGTCGCACTTCTTTGGAACGTATATCTCCGGCGGCAAATATACCTGGTACTGATGTTTCCATTTGTTCGTTAGTGATAACGCACCCTGAATTATCTAATTTAACAACACTCTTCAGAAAATCGGAATTAGGTAATAGCCCTACATATATAAAGATACCTTCTGCAGGAATTGTTTTTTTCTCACCTGTTTGGCGGTCCTTTATCGTAACAGAATCAACCATATCTTTCCCATTGATTTGAGTTACCATATGATTTAGCATAAACTTTACATTACTCTGTTTACTTAATCTTTCTTGCAGAATCTTTTCACCAGTCATATAAGGCAAGAATTCTATAAAGGTGATACTCTTGACAAACTTAAGAAGATATTCTCCCTCTTGCAAACCAGAATTTCCACATCCTATAACAATAACATCTTTATTCCTGAATAGTGGTCCATCACAAGTTGCACAGTAAGAGACTCCTTTACCTCTAAATTTTTTTTCACCAAGAACATTTAATGATTTTGGAACAGTGCCTGATGCCACTATCAGAGCACTTGTCCTATACTTTGCTTTATCTGTCTGCACTATGGTAGAATAGGCGTCTCGCCTGTTCACACCAGTACTATCTGGTTTTACACTCTTTACTTCTTCAAACTCGTGAATCTCTGTTCCAAATTTTTCTGCCTGAAACTTAATTTTGCTCATCAACTCCATTCCATTTATCCCATCTGGAAAACCAGGATAGTTTTCTATCGAATCAGTAGTTGCTGCCAATCCTCCGGGTATTCCTTTTTCTATTAACAGGGTTTTAAGCCCTGCCCGGGAGGTATAGATTGCTGCTGTGAGTCCTGCAGCACCGCCACCTATAATAATTATGTCTCTTTGTTCCATATTATTCTTTGAATCTCTCATTAAGACTTCCTTAAATGATTCATACTAATCTTATTAGATTCAACCCAGTATTATCATCATAGTCTCTGTTTATTTCTTC
>JAUWAR010000092.1 GCA_030601965.1 bacterium
CAGTTATCAGTAAAAACCGATTACCAATTACCGATTACCGATTACTTTCTTTTTTTATCACAGGAGAAGTCCAGAAGGTATTAAACGAAAGAAAAATGGAAATAGAACAACTACCTGTAAAACCAAAAGATTTAGCAGAGATTTTTAGTCTTATAAAAGAAGGTATCATAACCTTAAATCTTGCAAAGGACGTATTTACAAAGATGGTAGAGGAGAAGAAGACTGCAAGGGAGATAGTAGAACAGAGAGGTCTTAAACAGATTACGAGTAAGGAAGAGATCGAGAATATTGTAAAAGAGGTATTAAAATTACATCTTGCTGAAGTGGAAAGATATAGGAAAGGCAAAAAGGGCTTATTCGGTTATTTTATAGGTGAAGTAATGAAAAAGACAAAAGGCAAGGCAAATCCCACGATAGTGAATGCGATAATGCTTGACATTTTAAGAGAAACTTAAAAAATAAAATGGGAGGCATTATGATAGAGAAACTTTGTATAAAAACAGATTCTAAAATTGTATTACTCGTGATAGATGGTGTTGGTGGTGTGCCTTTAAATGGTCTAACAGAACTCGACAAGGCACATACTCCAAATCTTGATGCCCTTGCACAAAAATCCATTACAGGACTTACTGACCCAATAGCACCAGGGATTACACCAGGCTCGGGTCCTGCACATATTTCCTTGTTCGGGTATGACCCTGTTAAATATGAAATAGGAAGAGGTGTGCTTGAGGCACTTGGAGTTGGAATAGAGTTAACCTCCAGAGATATAGCAGTCAGGGGCAACTTTGCAAGCATTGATAAAAATAGAGTTATAATAGATAGAAGGGCAGGAAGAATCTCCACAGAGAAAAATAAAGAACTATGTCAGATGTTGCAGCAAAAGATAAAAATGATAGAGGATGTGGAAATTCATATAACACCAGGTAAAGAATACAGATTTGTCCTTGTTTTAAGGGGTGATGGGCTTGATGATAATGTCAATGAAACAGACCCACAAAAAACAGGAGAAATGCCAATTCCCTGTAGGGGCGAACCTGTGTGTTCGCCCAAACCAGAGGCAGAAAAGACTGCCCGAATTATCAATGAATTTGTTAGAAGGGCAGAAAAGTTTTTCTCCCCTCCGGCTGATGGGGTTCTTCTCAGAGGTTTTGCAAAAAAGCCCGATATACCATCTATGAATGAGAGATTTAAACTTAGTTCCTGTGCTATAGCCACTTATCCTATGTATAAAGGACTATCAAGACTCGTGGGAATGGATGTGGTGGAAACGGGCACAACTATTAAAGATGAGATTGAAACTCTGAAGAATAATTATAAGAAATATGATTTCTTTTATTTTCATATAAAGAAACCAGACTCTATGGGTGAGGATGGAAACTTTGAAGGCAAAGTTAAAATGATTGAAGAAGTAGATAGTATCATTCCAGAAATAGAAAGACTTAATCCAGATGTATTTGTGGTTACTGGAGACCATTCTACTCCAGCTGTTCTTAAGGCTCATTCCTGGCATCCAAATCCATTCCTGCTCTATTCTAAATATATACTGACTGATGAAGTAAAGAAATTTACAGAAAGAGAATGTGCAAAAGGCTATCTGGGAAGGTTCAACGCTATTAATGCCATCCCCCTGATGCTTGCATATAGTCTGAAACTAAAGAAATTTGGGGCATGAACATCATTGTCCCTATAAAGCAGGTTCCTGATATCTCAGAGTCTCAGAATGTGAGAATTGACCCTGAGACCAACACACTTATAAGAGAAGGTGTGCCATCAATTGTTAATCCCCTTGATATGTATGCTGTGGAAGAAGCCATTAGAATAAAGGAAAAAATGGGAGGCAGGATAACTGCCATTTCAATGGGACCCCCACAAGCGGAACAAGCACTTAAAGAGGTAATTTCTATGGGTGTTGATGAGGCAGTTTTACTCTCTGACAAAGCATTTGCAGGTGCTGATACACTTGCCACATCCTTCACTCTTGCCTCTGCAATAAAGAAAATAGGTCATTATGATAATCTGTGGAAAACAGGCAATAGATGGAGATACAGCACAGGTAGGTCCAGGAATTGCAGAATGGCTTGATATACCACAGGTTACTTTTGTAAGAAAGATTGAGGAGATTAGGGATAATTACATAAGAGCCCAACAAACGGTAGAACAAGGATATGAAGTGATAGAGGCACAACTTCCCTGTCTTATAACAGTCATTAAAGAGATAAACGAACCCAGGCTTCTAACCCTACGAGGCAAATTAAGAGCAAAATCTATAGAGATTCCTGTATGGGGAATAGACAGTCTTGGACTTAAAAAAGAATCTGTTGGGTTGAATGGTTCACCAACACAGGTTATAAAGATATTCACCCCTGAGCCAAAAAAAGGAGGAGAAATATTTAAAGGAGATTCGGAGGAGGCAGTTGAAAAACTGGTAGGATTTATCAAAAAAGTTTATGGATAGACTTGGGAAACAGAAATTCAGGCTCTGGTCTTTAAATCACGGACAAGCACAAAAATTGAGATTGAAACTTTTATTCTATCAGGTTTTGGTTTGTGAGAGAAAGGTTTATGATTAAAAGATAGGAGTGTCATCTGAAAATTACTGGTATCATCTGGTTGAGAGAAGTAGTACACAAATTAGCGTGGAAACATAATATTACTACAAACGAAGTAGAAGAGGTTTTTAGTAATAAACCCCGCTATAAGTTTCAGGAACGTGGAGATGTTAAAGGGGAGAATCTTTACACTGCTTATGGATACACCAATGCGGGACGATACTTGACAGTATTTTTCATCTATAAGAAAAACCGTGAGGCGTTGATTGTAACCTCACGAGATATGGATAGAAAGGAGCGAAGACGATATGTCAAATAAGAAACGACGCGAACCGATTCCCAAATCTTTTTCAAGCATAAAAGAGGCATCTGACTTTTGGGACAGGCATAGCACTGCTGACTACGATGACCTAATGCATGATGTACACTTTGATGTAGATATTCAGCACCGTACCTTCCTTGTGCCCGTTGAAGGTGAAATAGCAAAGAAAGTTACCGCGATAGCCGAACAAGAAGGGTTGGAACTGGAAACTCTTATTAATCTGTGGCTGAAGGAGAAATTGACTGAAGTAGTCCGTAATCAGAAGATTGCTGTGTGAATATTTGGGAAGAAAATAACAAAAATAACAAATTCAGCCCAGTTCTGTTACTTTTGTTATTATTCATGTAAGAGAAAGTAAAGTAATGAATATTTTTATTATAAAAGAAAAATGCACAGGTTGTGGGTTATGTATCCCTGTATGCTTATATGATGCTATGGAGATAGTTAATAACCTTGCTGTAATTAAAGAGAGCTGTAATCTGTGTGGGGCCTGTGTAGAGGCTTGTGAATTTGGTGCAATAGTTATAGAAAAATCTCAAATCTCAAATCTCAAATCTCAAATCGGATATAATGGCGTTTGCGTGTTCGCTGAACAACAGAATGGTGAAATCCATAATGTTGTTTTTGAATTACTTGGAAAAGGAAGAGAACTTGCAGATAAACTAAAAACACAACTCTCCACAATACTAATAGGTCATGAAGTAGATAAATATAGTCAGGAACTTATAGAAAGAGGTGCAGATATCGTCTATCTTGTAGATGACACTGATTTTGAAAACTTTAATGTGGAGTCCTGGACAGATGTAATTGCAAAACTTGTGCTGAAATATAAACCTGAGATATTCCTTGCAGGTGCAACATGCTGTGGAAGAAGTCTATTTCCAAGAGTCGCATCAAGGCTAAAACTTGGTCTTACCGCAGATTGCACGGGTCTTGACATAGATATGGATAAGAGAATTCTTGTGCAGACAAGACCAGCATTTGGTGGTAATATAATGGCGGCAATTATATCTCCTTATACAAGACCTCAGATGGCTACTGTTCGATATAAAGTAATGAAAGAAAGAGATAGAGATAGAAATAGAAAAGGAAAGATAATATCTGTGGGAGGGACATTCCTGACCCGATATTATTCTGTCGGGGTTGGAAAACCCCTCCTACAAAGGACAAAAATACTAAAATTTGTAGAAGATGTTACCCAGAAGATAAACCTTCAAGAAGCAGATATAATTGTTTCTGGAGGTAGGGGGCAGAGATTAAACGGGGGGTAAAGATGAAACTGCTTAATGAATTAAACGAAAAAATAGAAAAACTCTGGGGGTTTCTTTGAGATAGACAAAAAAGAGAAACGGGTATCAGAAACTGAACAAGAGATTGCAAAACCAGATTTTTGGAACAATAAGAACCACGCAAGAACCCTTACAAAAGAACTCGCTGAGAATAAAGAAATAATAGAAACCTTCAAAAATTTAAAACAAGAAATTAACGATTTGATAGAAATTGAAAGACTATCAAATAGCGAGGAGCAAAAAGAAATTGAAAAAGAAACACATAAACTGCAAGAGAAAGTAGAAACCCTGGAGTTAAGATTTACCCTGAATGGTAAAGATGATAAAAAAGATGCAATCCTCACAATTCACCCTGGTGCTGGTGGAACAGAATCGTGTGATTGGGCACAAATGCTTTTTCGGATGTACACAAGATGGATGGAAAACAAGGGATTTAAATTCAAGGTGCTGAATTATGAAGTGGGTGATGTAGCAGGGCTCAAAGATACAATAATTGAAGTAAGAGGAGAGTATGTTTATGGTTACCTCAAAACAGAATCTGGTATTCACAGACTTGTCCGAATTTCTCCATTTGATGCAAATAAGAAACGGCATACTTCATTTGCCTCTGTTTTTGTATATCCTGCACCAGATGAACAAACTCCTATTGATATAAACGAAAACGACCTCAAGTTACAGACATTCAGGTCAAGTGGTCCGGGTGGTCAAAATGTGAACAAACTTTCAACAGCGGTGAGGATTACACATATTCCAACAGGAACTGTAGCAACCTGCCAAAGTGAGAGGTCTCAATATCAGAATAGAGAGAATGCGATGCGCATATTAATGGCAAAACTTTACCTCCAGAGAGAGCAAGAGCAAGAAAAGGAGAAAGCAAAATTAGAGGAAAGAAAAACAGAGATAGGATGGGCAAG
>JAUWAR010000106.1 GCA_030601965.1 bacterium
CGCCCTATTATCACCGTAATGGACCCATGCAAGCACCTCACCTCCATACTCTATTTTAACTGGCTCGTGCAACTTATCCAGTGATAAAATTGTCTGATTAGAAGGGGTTTTTAGATTTCTTGACGCTATTATATCTCCTTCTTTATTGGTCACAATGACCGGGAAGTCTATTTTTCTTATAATTTCATCAAAGATAACGCTTGTTTCATCTTCTGTTATCTTGCTGCAGAATTTACCATAGACCCTTGTAAGTGTCGTTGTATTTTTCTCAAGCTCTTTTGAAATGTACCAGGAATATCCTAAAAAGGCAAAAATGATCCCGATACCTGCAAAAATCAGATAAGTTTTAAGGGATTTATACATTATGGGTAATGGTTTTTACGATTTCTTGAGCCCTTTCTGTTTCATTCAAAAGTCCGGGAAGACGGATTCTACAATTTATGGCTCTTGAATCAATTGTCCCAACTCTGAGAGTTGCCTTGGCAAGTCTTGATAGTATGGCGGTTTTATTGTTGAAATCTATAGATATAGATGGCTTTATGTATCTAAGTTCTCTTGCTAATCTGAAATAAGTTGGAGAAAGGAAACCAATTTTGCCTTCATAAGAGATATGCTCATCAAAGATTTTTCTTCTCTGAAAAAATGGCATATCTTCCTTTTTCATAATGGTTATAATCGGCACATTTTCAAAGTGTCTTCTTAAATCCTCAATGGCCGGAAGAAGAGAGAAAGAATTATAAGAAGAGAGAGGAAAAATAATAAGTATTTTTTCTGGGTTTCGCATCAAATCAGTTACGGCAAGGAGACCTTTTGCAGATGTCTTCATCTTGAGCAAAACTATAATAAGAACTTCTTATTGTCAACTATTTTTTGTATGAGAAAGGGAAAAATATTGACAGAGTTAATTAATATCTGTAAAGAGAGACTTTATCCGGGGAGAGACAATTGAGAAACAAGACACTTTTCTTTATCATTATTTTTCTACTTGTTGCAATCTTTTCTATACTTGAGTTAATAATAGGTCCTTATGGGACAAGATGGGATATTATACTCAAGATTAGATTACCTCGACTTTTGCTTGCAATATTTGTTGGGGGTTCACTGGGTGTTTCTGGTGCAGCTCTTCAAGGTGTGTTAGAGAACCCACTTGCAGACCCATATATACTTGGCATCTCTGGAGGTGCCTGTGTAGGTGCAACAATTTCAATATTATCCGGAGTATTACCGCCACAGGTTTTAAGTCTCGTCTTTGCAGTAATTACAATCTTCATTGTATATAGAATTGCCTGTTTTGGTGGCAAGATTCAGAAAGAGGCACTCTTGCTTGCTGGTATAGTAATAGGAACACTTGCAAGCAGTATAGTAATGCTTGCAATGTCTCTCGCTGATAAGGGATTAGAAGAAATACTTTATCTCTTGCTGGGGAATTTAGGTATGATATTTGAAAAAAGGGTATTTTACTACTTCTGTGCAGGATTTGCAGTGTCCATTATTATGGCTTTTATTATATATCGCAAATCAAGAGAACTTAATATACTCTCTCTGGGTGAGGAGGAAGCACTTGGCACAGGGGTAGATGTTGAAAAATTGAAAAAGACCATATTTGTGGCGAGTTCACTTATGGTAGGTTTAACTGTCTCTTTTGTCGGTGCCATTGGCTTTATAGGACTTATGGTTCCCCACATTACAAGGCGTCTTATTGGTCCAGACCATAGAACCCTTATTCCTGGTTCCTGTTTAATAGGTATAATCTTTGTAATAATATCTGATATATTCGCAAGAACAGTTTGTGTATATGAATTACCTGTTGGAGTGATTACCTCGCTTTTTGGCGTTCCATTTTTTATCTATCTGCTCAGGAAAAGAGGAAAGTGATTGTGTTTGATAAATCAAACTCCTACAATTTTTATTATTAGAATCTTCTGGTCCCGTTTGTGATTTATGTGCCAAGGATAGGAGGCGGGTTTATTTTTATATGTTTGTATTCTGGAGGATATAGAGGGACTGTAAGTGAAGGATGAATTATGAGGGATGAAGGATGAATTATGTTTTCGGTAATACATATAGATATAGAAACGGGAATGGAATTTGTATGACTTTGGACCTGGTGGGTTGTAATTTTTTCTAATGTTTTCTAATTTCCAGGTGTATTCGGTTATCGGTTTTCGGTTGTCGGTTATCGGTTGTGGAGGGATGTGGAAGAAGGAGCCTGTGATGATGTCAAGTATACCGATGCCGATTTGAGTTTGGGAGTTATGGAGTTTGAGAGTTGCAGAGTTGGTAAGGAAGAGTTTGATTTCTTGAGTATCAGGGTCGTACCAGTTTGGGATTAGTTTGGTTGGTGGTTTTAGTGTGCCTTTTGAGATAAGGAGTTTTCTCCAGTTAAGGGAAACTCCGACAGATTTCAAGTTTACACTCATAAAATAATGGTATCCAGTATAAGGCTTCTTAGTATCATCTTTTATAAGTGGGTTCCAGATAGGGACTATTAAATCCGAGTGATATTTATGGACGATATGAGCCACTACTTTGATTCGCTCTTCTACAGCTTTTCGCCCTTCTGTCTCAGGCAGTCTCCGTGGCATTAGACTTGAAGCGAATATTCCTTTTTTTTGCTTTCCATTTTTATCAGTATATTTGCGTCTTGATAACAATACACCTATTGCCCCTTCCTTTGGTCTAAAGCCCATCATTCTCTCTGCCTGGTCACCTGTAGCGGATATTTTTCCCCATACAGTTCCAAATGCACCAAGGTCACCGGGTATTGGACCTTTTCCTGTGAGTAATTTTCCTATTGGTTTAGATATTTTTTTCTTCATAATATTAGATTGCACGTAGCCAAAATAAAATTCCAACTGTGGGAAAGGTCTCCCGACCTTGATAATCGGCATCAGGAGATGCCTCCCACAACCCAACTATGCTCCACATTGCATTGCCTTTGACGGAGAATACCCTATCGTCGCATTGTGAAAGAAAAGATAGACCGTGAGGTCAGTATCAGTAAGTCCAGGGGCAAGGTTCACTGTAGCAGTACCGTTAACTCTTGTAGCTGTTACTGAAGGGGTATATAGCCAACCGTAAGGTTGGTAATACAAGTCCCCAACAGAGGGCTTATTATATACCACAACAGAAAGCACATCGTCATCTGTTCCATTAGTATAGTGTCCAGTATTCCAGGTAATATCAACAGCTCCAGTAGCGTCATCGTAAGCAGCAGTATTAATTGCTGCAACAGGTTCAAGTCTGCCAATAGAAACGAGCATTTTCGTGTAGTCGGGTAGATTGGACCCAGAGTATAACTCATTGGTTTGAGGCAAAGAGTTATATAGACGTCGGGCATTCACCTTAATAAAGAGGTTAGTGCCTGTCAGTTTCAGTTTTCTCTGGTCACATAGTTTCTGCCAGACCGGATACATGAGAGTATGAAGGGTATTCATTCCAACATTGCCGAGCATACCAAGAACAGGTCTTCGGATGTTCATCTGTTTGTATGAAAACAGATGACAGAGAGTAGGGTCGTTGAGACAGGCGATATGCCTCTCAATAGATCCAGGATTCTCAGGGATGGCTCTTTTCCTTGTCCATCTGATACCTTTCCATGAGCCACCCACTGCGTCACCGATCTTACCAGAAATGTCTCCCCATGGTGATGCGATATATTTTCCCATTTTTTCTCACCTCCTTTCTTCCGATGCGTCGGTTGAGTCGAGCTTTGTAGCGCGAGGCTTTAGCCTTGCTGATAGCGAACCTGAAAGGTTCGCACTACATTTTGAGCCAGTCTTGCACCGTATGGTGCAGGACGGGCTACGTGCAAATTTCAATTCACATCTTAATGACCTTATGAGTTTATTTCTGCGGTTGATTTTGTCTTTTTGTTCTTTTATTATTTGTTGGTCTTTAGTAAGTGTCTTCATACATATAGTGAAAAGGGGGTGACATTTTGCTATAATTTTTTCTTTTATGAGCATTTTCAGAAGTTTGAATAACGGGTCAGGAACAGGGTTTTGAACATATTCACCCCTTGTTCCAGTGATCTAATTTTTACGATTTCTCCCCCTGACAAATCAGGGTCTTTGAGAACAGATTTGATAAGTGCCCTTATAGCACCACCTCTCTTGTTTTTTCCTTCTCTTCCAAAGAGCAGGGTTTTATATTTTTTGTAATCTTTTAGATTCAATAAGGCAGTTGCTACCTCTCCGGGTAT
>JAUWAR010000096.1 GCA_030601965.1 bacterium
AATAAATCTCCAAGAAAGAGTTCACCAAAACCACCTCTGAATTTTGGTGCACGAAGAAGGTCCTGCAGACTCCCAATGTCCCTTCCCACCTCATAAATCTGTTTAGTAGCTTCTGATACCTGTCCCAGTCCTTTTTGAACACTTCCTATTACTGTAGCTGCTCTATCCAATCTATCGCCAATCTGTCCTGTTGTATTTTGCATCTGTTTATTTATATCCTGAAGTTGTTGATTTACCTGGGTGGTGAGATTACCTATCTGTTCTTGCATCAGATTAAGTGCCTGATTATTCTTTACCTCATTAGCAATTCTGCTTGTGTGAACTGTATTTACTACGAATCCGATAACTAATGCTACTAATATAATGATTATTATTATTTCCATTAGTTACAGTGGTATGTTGCCGTGTTTCCTGGGTGGATTTGTGTCTTTCTTGTTTTCAATGAGTTCAAGGGCTTCAATTAACCGAGGTCTTGTATCACTTGGGACAATCACTTCATCAATATAACCCTTGCTCGCAGTAATATAAGGATTGGCAAACTTTTCTGTATATTCAGTGATTAACCTTTTTTCTAAAACCTCCGGGTCTTTTGCTTCTTTGAGTTGTTTTCTGTAAAGTATTTTCACTGCTCCAGCTGGTCCCATTACTGCAATCTCACCTGTGGGCCAGGCAAAGTTTATGTCTGCCCGTGTATGTTTTGAACTCATAACACAATAAGCACCTCCATAAGCCTTTCTCGTTATGACAGTTATTCGTGGGACAGTTGTCTCACAAAATGCATAAAGTAGTTTTGCACCATTTTTTATGACTCCTCCCCACTCTTGAACTGTGCCAGGAAGAAACCCCGGCACATCAACAAAGGTAATAATGGGAATATTGAAACAATCACAAAATCTGACAAATCTTGCCCCTTTTGTTGATGAATTGATATCAAGAACACCTGCAAGCACTGCTGGCTGATTGGCTACTATACCCACAGACCGTCCACCAAGCCTTGCAAAACCCACAATTAGATTTTGAGCGAAATGCTTATGCACCTCAAGAAATTCACTTCCATCAACTACCTTTCTGATTATCTCACTCATATCATAGGGCTTTATTGGACTTTCAGGAATAATAGAATCAAGTGCCGGGTCTTTTCTATCTGGGTCATCATCAGACTTTTTAAAAGGTGGGTCATCAAGATTGTTTTGTGGAATATAACTAAATAATTTCTTTACTTGTTGGATACACTCTATTTCCGAGTTTGCCGCAAAATGAGCCACACCTGATTTTGTATTATGCACCATTGCACCACCAAGTTCATTATGTGATACCTCTTCATGAGTAGCTGATTTCACAACATCCGGACCAGTTAAATACATATAAGATATCTCTTTTACCATAAATGTAAAATCTGTCATTGCAGGAGAATATACTGCCCCACCTGCACACGGTCCCATTATTATGGATATCTGTGGAATAATACCTGATGATAGCACATTTCTTAAAAACACATCTGTGTATCCTGCAAGACTATCAACACCTTCCTGTATTCGTGCCCCTCCTGAGTCTTTTATCCCGATTATAGGACAACCATTTTTGACTGCCATATCCTGAATCTTACATATCTTTTCTGCATAGGCTTTAGACAATGAACCACCAAATACAGTAAAATCTTCCGAAAATATATACATAGGTCTACTGTCTATTTTTCCATAACCTGTAACCACTCCATCGCCTAAAATCTTCTTTTTATCTATATCAAAATCTGTGCATCTATGGGTAACAAACATATCCATTTCTCTGAAACTTCTTTTGTCCAATAGTAAATCTATTCTCTCTCTTGCTGTAAGTTTTTTCTGTTGATGCTGTTTTTCTACTCTCTCTTTACCTCCTCCAAGAAAGGCTTTTTTCTTCAAATCCTCAAGATGTTTGATTCTTTCTTTTTCTTTCATTTTATCTCCTTAATTTTCCCATCTTCTTCCAAATATCCCATTCCAATTTCGGGGTCGTGTTCGAAGATGAGTAGCCAGTGCTCTTTTAAGGCTTTTTCAAGTATTTCTCTTTTTTTGTCTATAGTATCCAGAGGATATAAATCATATCCCATTACATAAGGAACCTTTATATGTGCAGTTGTGGGAATCAAATCACCAAGATAAAAGGCTCTCTTGTTATTGGATTCAATTAATACGGATTGATGTCCAGCAGTGTGTCCACCAGTTACCATTGTTTTTATACCTGGCAAAATCTCTGTATTTCCATCTATGAGTTTTAATAGACCTGCCTCTTGAATTGGTATAAGATTCTCTTTTAAATAACTTACACGAGTGCGTTCGTTTGGATTTATTGCATCCTCCCATTCTCTTTTTTGCACTATATATTGAGCATTTGGAAATGAAGGAACGATCTCTCGGATTTCGGATGGAGCCTGTCCCGCACCGAACTCGTTCTGGTGCGGGAGATTTCGGGTTTCCGCAAAGCGGGTGTTGCCTGCACAATGGTCAAAATGGAGATGAGTATTTATTACTATATCTATATCCTCTGGGTTTAATCCTTTATCTTTCAAGGAACTAATTAAATCATTGGTTTTATTAACATTGAACATTTTTTTGAACTTCTCGTCAAATTTATTTCCCATGCCTGTATCAACAAGAATATTTTTATCTTTTGTCTGGATAAGTAAGCAGTTAAGCCCCAGTTTAATTCTATTTGCCTCATCAGCAGGGGTAAGCTTATTCCACAAAACTTTTGGCACTACTCCAAACATCCCACCACCGTCAAGCGAGAAAGTGCCATCAGAGACTATCGTGAGTTCAAAATCACCAAGTTTCATCTTATTTTCCCTATCTACTAACTACTATCTACTAACTACTTTTCTAATATATTCCACAATCTCAGTAGTGGGCGTTCCTGGACCAAAGAGTCTTTTTACCCCAAGTTTTTTAAGTTCTTTTGCATCTTCTTCAGGAATTATTCCTCCTCCTGAAACAATGATATGTTCTGCTCCTTGTTTCTTTAAAAGTTCAAGGACTCTTGGAAATATAGCCATATGAGCCCCTGATAAAATTGATAGACCAATTATATCTACATCTTCCTGAATAGCAGCCTCTACAATCTGCTCGGCTGTCTGATGCAGTCCAGTATATATCACTTCCATACCCGCGTCTCGGAGGGCTGCAGCGACTACCTTTGCACCTCTATCGTGTCCATCAAGTCCAGGTTTACCAATTAATACCCTTATTTTTTTCATTTCGCCTCCTGATTAATATATCCCTCTGCCCCTTTAACATCTCCTAATACCTTCCCATGCTGTTGAGGCCTATTTTTATTGATTTCCATCTTCTTTTTTATCTCTTTTTCAATGTCAATGTTTAAACTCCCACAAATATCAAATAACCTTATGAATGTATCTGCAATCTCTTCTTTGAAATGTTTTTTATCATCTTTACGATAAGCCTCTGCTGCCTCAGAAACTTCACTCACAACTAACATTAACTTCTCAAGCATATTTTTCCAACTCGTAATAAAACCTTTGTCCTCTCTCCACTCACTTATCTCCTTTGATAATTCGTTTAACATTTTAAAACCTCACCAGAATATTGGTGGTTCTCTATACTCTCCAAATTCCTCTCTTAATACATCACACATCTCACCCAGTGTAGCATAGGCTCTCACAGCATCAAGTATTTTAGGCATCAGGTTATCTCCATCCCTTGCGGCTCGCCTGAGTTCTTTGAGGGTCTCCCCTACTCTAATACTATTTCTTTCTTTCTTTACCTGTTTAAGTCTTTCTATCTGGTGCTTTTCTACCTCAGGTGAAATTTTAAGTGTTTCTATCCTGGATGGTTCTTTTTCAACAAACTCATTTACTCCAACAATTATCTTGTTCTTTTTCTCTACCTCTTTTTGATACTTATAAGCAGAATTTGCTATTTCTCTCTGGAAAAAACCCTTATCAATTGCCGGAACCACACCCCCCAGTGCTTCAATTTTATCAAAATATTCATAAGCCTGTTTTTCAAGTTTATTTGTTAATGCCTCTACATAATACGAACCTCCAAGTGGGTCTATGGTATTTGCTACTCCTGTTTCATAAGCTATTAACTGCTGTGTCCTCAGTGCAATTTTTACTGTCTTTTCAGTAGGAAGGGCATAGGTCTCATCCATTGAGTTTGTATGCAATGACTGGGTGCCTCCAAGAACTGCTGATAGTGCCTGAAACGCTGTCCTTATGATATTATTCTCTGGTTGTTGCTCCATAAGTGTGCATCCTGCAGTTTGGGTGTGAAATCTCATAAGCCAGGAACGAGGGTCTTTCGCCTTGTATTTTTCTTTCATCTCCCTTGCCCATATACGTCTTGCCGCTCTGTATTTTGCTATCTCTTCAAAGAAATCAAGATGTGAATTAAAGAAGAAAGAGAGTCTTGGTGCGAATTTGTCAACTGCAAGCCCAGTTTTAATACCATATTCAACATAAGTAAATCCATTTGATAGAGTAAAAGCAAGTTCCTGGAGAGCTGTTGAGCCTGCTTCTCTTATATGATACCCGGATATAGATATAGTGTTCCACTTTGGAACGTTATTTGAACAATAGATAAGAATGTCTGTAATGATACGCATAGATGGTTCTGGTGGATATATCCATGTTTTTTGTGCCTGGTATTCTTTAAGCATATCGTTTTGAATGGTGCCAGTCAATGCTTCTGAAGGCGTTCCTTGTTTTTCACCAACTACTATATACATAGCAAGTAGCATTGCAGCTGGTGGATTTATAGTCATAGATGTGGAGATTTTATCAAGTGGAATGCCATCAAAAAGGATTTCCATATCCCTGAGTGAGTCAATTGCCACACCACATTTTCCTACTTCTCCTTTTGAAAGAGGATGGTCTGAGTCCCTTCCATAAAGTGTTGGAAAGTGAAAGGCAACTGAAAGTCCTGTTTGACCATGTTTAATGAGATACTCATATCTCTTGTTCGT
>JAUWAR010000094.1 GCA_030601965.1 bacterium
CCAGGTTGCAAGTGCAAGACTAATAATTCCCCAAAACATTCTAATCGCTAATCTCCAATGTATATGGCATTATATACAGATAATGTTCAGATAAGAGTTCAAGCATTTTGAGATTCATACCCATTCCCATATTTATGTCAAATCCATCTGTTCTTTCTGGATAAAGTACTACCGCTGCATCTTTTATGCCAGCCTTTTCGGCTGCAATCTCTATCGCCTTCAGTATTCCTCCGATTTCATCAATAAGTCCTATATCTTTTGCTGACTTGCCACTCCATATCCTCCCCTTGCCAATAGAATCTATATAGGCAGAAGTAGTATCTCTGCCTTGGCTCACTCTTTCAACAAATTTCTTATAAATCCATTCTATCTCTTCTTTAAATTTTTCCTTTTCCTCATCTGTCATATGTCTTAAATCCGACCACATATCTGCATGGTCTCCCTTCTGAACTATATCCCATGAAATACCAAGTTTATCATACAGCCCTTTTATAACAAATTTCATTCCTATTACACCTATAGAACCTGTGATTGTAGACTCATCTGCAAGAATTTTAGTACCAAGACAGGCAATATAGTATCCACCCGAACCAGCTACATTACCCATAGAGATAATCACTGGTTTCTTCTCTGCAAGTCTTTTTATAGAATTTGCTATAATCTCAGATGCCAATGCAGAACCCCCACCAGAATTTATCCTGAATACCACTGCCTTTATAGACTTGTCTTTTCTTGCTTTTTCTAAAATCTTTGAGATGGTTTCAGAACCCATATATTTCCCCATTATTGGGTCTTTTCCGCTTTTGCCAGTGAGAATTGAGCCCTCAGCAATTATGAGCGCTATCTTCTTTTTGTCAGGTTCTCTCCATTCCCTTTTCACCTCTTTATTCTTTAAGAACTTCTCTGCCTGTACTCTTTTCACTTTTTTACCTGTAAGATTTTTCAACACGGAGTCTAATTCACAAGAGTGAGCAAGAATATCCACAAGTTCTAAATCAAGAGCAGCATCAGAGTTGAAGAATACACCATTATTGATTAAGTTCTCAACCTTTTCTTCACTCATATTTCTTCCTTTTGCTATACCTCTGACAAAAGGTTTGTACAGGTCATCAAGATATTGGGTAGTTTGCTCTTTATCCTCTTCTGACATATCCTTTCGTTCAAATGGTTCAGCCGCAGATTTGTATTTTCCAATCCTTTCAATATCTGCAGAAATGCCCAATTTTTCCATAGTTCCTTTCAGATATATCATCTTTGCCCTGATACCTTGCATTTCAACACTGCCAGTTGGAGTAAGAATAATTTTATCAGCACAAGAAGCAAGCCAGTAACTTCCAAAACCATAATAATCCCGAGCAATGAAGACTTTTTTGCCTTTTCTCTTAAGGTCTAAAAGACCATTTCGAATTTCTTCAATTTGAGATATGCTAAGCAGAGTGGGTTTAAAATTCACAAAAACCCCGTATGCATCTTCTCTCTCTTTTATATCATCTATTTTCTTTAAGAGTTCATAAAATGGAGCTTTTCTCTTTTTTATAGTGAGCCACTTCCATCTCATCCCTTCCTCTATTTCTGGATAACTGCCTTCAAGAGTGAGTTCAACAAGTTTTTTACCCTTTGGGATAAAAGTAGGATAAGGCTCAAGAGAAGTCAGTACTGCCGCAGTCCCTCTGTATTCCTCATTTTCTTCTAACCGTGTACCCGAACCTCCGATTTTAGCATTGCCAAAGGATATTTCAAGTCCTGCACTTATATCAAAATCCCGATTGCTTTTAATTGAAAGTATAACACCGTCAATAGGTTCAATTCCAATACCATAGGAGTAATCCAAACTATCAATATCAAAGCTATCCTGTGCATCAAAATCATATCCCCCATCACAAAATAGGGTGAATCTATCAGTAAAAGGTCTTACAGCCACTCCACCTCTTAAATAAGGTACCACTATTTTATTATCTCTTATAAAAGTCCAAATGACGCTTTCTTTCCATTCCCCTGTAATCCCCATAGACAGAAATCTCTTTGGTCTATAGGTAATTCCTGTAGTAGTTCTGTATTTAGCTCCCTTCTCAAATCTATAAATACTACCATAATAGAGTGTTTTAGATATTCTACTTCCAGTTCCTATTTTCCAGACTGCTGTATCTTCTGTAATGCCCTCTACACCAATCCCAAGACCCTTTAAAGATAGCCCGATATTATGGCAAGAGGGGTCTCCGAATTCGCCGAGATACACCAACTCCATGCCAGGATTTATTCCAAGTCCTGCTGGGTTCGTAAATATTGCATTTGACCTCATCACTGTGGCAACAGAGTTCCCATCAAAAAAACTGCAAACAAAAAGAAATATTAAAGTATTCATAGCTCCCTCCTTTATTTTTTAAAAACTATGAACCATTTACTGGCTTGTCAAGTTTTTCCTCTTTAGCTTTGCTTCAATATGTCCGAAAATCATCTTTATCTTAATTAAAACTGGAATCTTCTGCTCATCGTTTGTATAATAAAGAACAAGTCCTCCTTCACTTCCAAAAACCTTAACTCCTTTGAGAATAGGCCGGGCTACAAGATAGTCTCCCTTTTCACTAATTCTTACCTCAAGAGTATGGTTCTCCTTATATGTATGCACATCTATCCATATGGTATCACCTGACTCAAGGTCAAGTGTTCTCAAGTAATATAAGGCAGAAATTATATCTCGGACACCTTTTACTATTTTAACAGTATCCCTATTATCATATATAGCAATTTCCTTTTCCTGGTCAAATACAATATTCTGGTCCCGCCTATAATTTCCTTCTCTTATATGTTCCTCAAATTTGTAAGGAACAAAGGAAGGAATATCTGAGACAGATTCGTATGTGTCTTGTATTCTGAAAAAATAGGAGAAAAGACCTTTGGTCTTAAGAGAGCACCTGATTTTGTAGAAACTTGAGGAATCCGTCACGAGTGGAGAGATTCTTACGAGCTCCATCCTTATCTCGCCAGCATAGATAGGTCCATATTTTGCAGAATAGACAAATTCCTCATTAAGTAGCAAGCAGTAAATAGTAAGCAGTAAGCCGTAAATAGTAAGCAGTATGGAGTAAGCAGTAAGGAGTAAATAGAAAGAAAAACTGCCTACTGCCTACTACTTACTGCCTACTCTCTTTTAAATTACCCCATATTTCTTTCCAACTTTGGTAAATGCGGCAATTGCCTTATCAAGATGTTCTTTTTCGTGTGCGGCAGAGAGTTGAACCCTGATTCTTGCCTGTCCTTTTGGAACAACTGGATAATAGAACCCAATTACATAGATACCATCGTCAAGAAGGTCTTTTGCCATATCCTGTGAGAGTTTCGCATCATTTTCAAATTTGCCAAGCATTATAGGCACAATAGGATGAATGCCTGGTGTAATATCAAAGCCTGCTTCTGCCATCTTTTCTCTAAAATACTTTGCATTACCCATAACTTTATCCCGCAATTCTGTAGTCTCTGATAGGAGGTCAATCACTGCAATATAGGCTCCTACAAGTGCAGGTGCCAGAGTATTAGAAAAAAGATAGGGTCGGCTTCTCTGTCTATAAAGTTCAACAAGTTCTTTGCGTCCTGATATGAATCCCCCTGAAGCACCTCCAAGAGCCTTGCCAAGTGTGCTTGTTATAATATCAACCCTACCCATTACTCCTCTATATTCAATAGTTCCTCTGCCTGTATCTCCAAGAAATCCTGTTGCATGGGCATCATCAATCATTACCAGAGAGTCATATTTATCAGCCAAATCACAAATCTCATCCAGTTTTGCAATATCACCATCCATTGAAAATACCCCATCAGTAGCAATCACCCTGTATTTTGCACCCTGGGCCTCTTTTAATTTTGCTTCTAAGTCATTCATATCTGCATGATTGAATATAAATCTCTGAGCCTTACAAAGCCTAACACCATCAATTACTGAGGCATGATTTAACTTATCACAAATTATAGCACACTCTTTATCAAGAAGTGGTTCAAATACTCCACCATTTGCATCAAAACAGGCAACAAATAATATTGTATCCTCTGTCTGAAGAAACCTTGATATCTTCTGTTCAAGGATTTTATGAATATCCTGAGTTCCACATATAAATCTGACTGAACTCATACCAAAACCCCACTCATCAAGTGCCTTATGAGATGCCTCAATTACCTTTGGATGAGATGAAAGTCCTAAATAATTATTGGCACAGAAATTGAGCACAGTCTTACCCTTAACTGTGATCTCTGCTCCCTGTGGTCCTGTAATAATCCTTTCTTCTTTATACAGACCAGCATCTCTAATAGACTGAATCTCTTTCTGTAGGTCTTGTTTAATCTTACCATACATCTTCCACCTCCATAATCACTGTCATTGCGAGTGATAGCGAAGCAATCTCATAATTCTTTAAGATTGCTTCGTCGTCCGTCAGCTAACGGACTCCTCGCAATGACATTTCGTCATTGTTTATACTATCTCAACAACCTTTCTCTGTTTTCCAACTTGTCTATAGACCACATTTCCTGAAGTAGTGGCAAAGAGTGTATCATCCCTTCCTCTTTTTACATTAAGACCGGGATGAATCCTTGTCCCTCTTTGACGCACAAGTATCTCACCTGCATTTACAAACTGCCCACCATATCTCTTTACGCCAAGGTATTGAGGACCCGAGTCTCTTCCGTTTCTTGAAGACCCCATTCCTTTTTTATGTGCCATAGTTTGCCTCCTGTTACTTCAGACTATTTAATAAGTGTTAATTTCGTTGTCAAAGTATGATTTTCTGTCTTTAATCTACAGAAGTAGATACCATTTGACACTTGCTTTCCAGAATTATCTTTTCCATCCCAGATAACAGCAGAGGTTAGTGATGAGTGGTTAGTAGCAAGTGTAAAAGACTTAATCAGCCTTCCACTTAAATCATAAATCCGTAGTGCGACCCTTTTAGGGTCGCTTTCAGCGAGGCTAAAGCCTCGCACTACAACACTGACTACTGTGGTACATGGATTTGGAAATACTACTAATTTCGGATTTCGG
>JAUWAR010000110.1 GCA_030601965.1 bacterium
CTTTTTCAAACACAGATTTGGATATATATATTGGTGCCTGTGAACGCAGAGCTATTGCGATAGAATCCGAGGGTCTTGCATCTATTTCTATAGTAGAACTATCCCTGTTTAGATAGATACGGGCATAAAAGGTATTCTGGCTAACATCAGTAACAACTATTCTATTTACTTTTACATCCAATCCGTCTAACAAAGTTTTTATAAGGTCATGGGTCATTGGTCGTTCTGTCTTTTTATTTTCAATGGTTATTGCAATTGCTGCGGCCTCTTGTATTCCTATCCATATAGGAAGAAATCGGTCTCCTTGTATCTCTTTCAGAAAGACAACAGGATGGTTTGATATAGGGTCAATACCCAAACCCGAAACCTTTGCCTCAATTAATTCCACTTAATTCAGTCCTTACTTACAACCCAGAGTTTGACTTCGGCATCAACCTCAGGATGAAGGGCAATTTTTACCATATATACCCCTGTCTCCTTTATATGCTCCGGAAGTGTAATCTTATGCCTGTCTGTCTTGAATTTCTCTTTTAAAAGGAGTTCCTCTATATCCTTTTCTGTTACAGTCCCAAAAATCTTTCCATCCTCGCCAGCAGTAACGGGAAATGTAAGTGAAATTTTTTCAATCTTCTCCTTGAGTTTGATTGCCTGTCTTTTCTCCTTATTCACCTTTGTGTTTTCAATCTCTTTCTCGTGTTCAAGGATTTTTAAATTTGACGGGGTAAAGAGAAGAGCCATTTTTCTCGGGATAAGGTAATTCCTTGCATACCCTGGCTTTACATTGACAATATCATCTTTTTTACCCAGATTAGTAACTTCCTGACAAAGAATAATTTTCATAATGGGATAATAGTTAGTATGAATTTTACTTATGTCAAGTTTTTTAAAAAAGATTTTTATTGACATTTGAGTTATGTAGGGGTTAAATTTATTCAACCCAAATATTTGGGCTTGATAAATCAAGCCCCTACTTATAGGAGGAATTATGAGATATGTGTGGATTAGTATGTTTCTTATTAGTGCCAGTTATGCAGAAATACGACTGACTGTGTATAATAACAATCTTGGACTTGTAAAAGATACCAGAGTCTTTGAATTCAAAAGAGGAATGGATACAATAAAGGTGAGAGATGTGGCAAAACAGATAGACCCAACATCTTTAGCCTTTAAATCACCTGGAATAAATATCCTTGAGCAGAATTACGAATATGACCTTGTCTCCTCTGCTAAATTGTTTCAGAAATATCTTGATAAACAGATTACAGTTTTTCAAAAAGGAGATGAAGTTAGAGAGGGAAAACTCCTTTGCTCTGATTGGGGAAATATTACCCTTTATACAAAGCAAGGTATTGATATAATAAGACAAGAAGAAATCACCAGAACTGAACTTCCAGAACTCCCGGAAGGACTTATAACTAAACCCACACTTGTATGGCTTGTAAAATCAAATAAATCAGGAAAAAGAGAATGCGAAATAAGTTATCTTACAGATGGCATAAACTGGCACGCAGACTATGTGGGAGTGTTAAAAACTCAAAACTCAAAACTCAAAACTCAAAATATGGATTTCTCTGGTTGGGTTACTATAGATAATAAATCCGGTGCTACTTATAAGGACGCAAAACTAAAAGTCGTAGCAGGGGCAGTTCATAGAGTAGAAGAGAGAAGACCTGTTCCATGGGCAAAAGGAGAAATGGCAATAGCTGAGGTTGCTCGTCCAAGATTTGTGGAGAGGGCATTTTTTGAGTATCATATATATGATTTAGAGGGTATTACAACAGTAAAAGATAATCAGGAAAAGCAGATTTCATTTATAAACCCCGCATCTGTAAAAACCAAAAAAGTCTATATTTACGAAGGAGGCAAAAATGCGAAGGTGAAACTGGAGTTTGAAAATTCTAAGGATGATGGACTTGGGATACCTCTACCAATGGGTAAGGTCAGGGTTTATAAAGAAGATATTGATAAATCTCTTGAATTTATTGGCGAAGACAGAATTGAGCATACTCCAAAAGATGAGATGGTAAGGCTTTATCTCGGAGATGCATTTGACATCATTGGCGAGAGAAAAGTAGTAGAAAGGAGAAAGATTACAGACAGAATAAGTGAGCAGGACATAGAAATAGAACTGAGGAATCATAAAAAAGAGAATATCACAGTAAAGGTAGTGCAGAAGTTTTATGGTTATTGGGAAATTAGAAAGTCTTCTCACAAGTATGAGAAAAAGGATGCAAATACCATAGAATTTAATATTGGGATAAAGAAAGACGATAAGGTAAAGGTGATATATACTGTAAGGCACTGGTGATAACTAATGAATGCAAAGAGAGATGCTGAAACGAGTTCAGCATGACAGTGTGGTTCAGCATGACAGTAAGTTGACTGCCTCTGGTATCCCTACACAAGAAGATTTAGAAAAAGTTACTCCTCCCCCTGAAAGACTTGATAAAGGTCCGTGTGTAATTGTTGAGTGTTTTCAGAAAATCCCCTGTGACCCCTGTGTAGATGCCTGCCCAAAAGGTGTAATCACTATACAGGGAAATATAAATAATCTTCCCGTTGTGGATTATGAGAAGTGCACAGGTTGTGGAGTATGCATTTCAGCCTGTCCGGGTCTTGCAATCTTTGTTATAGACAAAAAAACAGGCATTGTTATGTTACCTTATGAATTTATTCCTGTGCCTGAAAAAGGAGATACTGTAGATGGACTTAATAGAAAAGGAGAAAAGGTCTGCGATGCAGAAGTTGTAAAAGTGCTAAACACTAAAAAACAGGATAGAACTGCAATTATTCATATCCGTATTCCACGGAATCTTGTAATGGAAGTAAGAAATATAAGGGTCACTGTGGGATTGCTTCGCTAACGCTCGCAATGACAGAAGTTCCATAGATTGTAAAAATCTTGTGAAGATCATAGATAGATATATAATAGTTGAGTTTTTGAGAGCGGTCTTTGTTGCCCTTATTACATTTGTTACGGTTTATATAATCGTTGATTTGTTTGATAATATCTCTACTTTTATAGATAAAGATGTAGGTATATTCACGGTTTTATTATATTATCTCTATGAAACGCCATCAATTATAGGAACGATTGTTGCCCCTGTTTCTGTGCTTCTTGCGTGCTTTTTATCCATAGGAAATCTTTCAAGACATTTTGAGATTGCTGGTATGAGGACTTCGGGTATGAGTCTATATCGCATTGTTATGCCTGTTTTTGTAGTTGGAATCCTGGTTTCCATTTTTATGGTCTTTATGAATGAAACTGTTATGATATACACCAATAACAAAAAGGAAACCCTGAAAAACGAAAAAATATATAAAAGAGGCTCAGAGGGTAAAAGAAGAGGGAAAAGTCTTAAAAGAAGGAATGTTTATTATATTGGAGAAAAGAATAGATTTTATAAAATAGGACTCGTTGATGGTAAAACCCGGACTTTACATAAGATAAGCATTTATACATTTGGAAAAGAATATAGGCTTGTGGAAAGAATTGATGCAAAGATGGCGAAAGAGAAGAGTGAAGAGAGAAAAGTGAAGAGAGAAAATGAATGGGTTTTTTTTGATGGGGTGAGAAGGAGATTTAAAGATGGGTTTGAGGAGGCAGAAGATTTTAAAGAATATACTATTATATTACCTGAGAGTATAGAAGATTTCACAAGGGAGCAGAAAAGGATAGAGGATATGTATTTGAATGAACTCAAGACTTATATTGATAGACTAAAGAGAAGTGGAGAGAATGTAATAAGGGAGTCTGTGGAGCTTCATTGCAGACTCTCTTTTCCCTTTATGAATTTTATTATTGTGCTTTTAGGTGTTCCCCTGGCGTGCAGGGTAAGACGGAGCGGGTTTGTATTAGGTTTCAGTATATCTCTTTTTTGCAGTTTTTTGTACTGGGGATTTACACAGACAGCAAAAGCCCTTGGTCAGGTAGGCTCTCTCTCACCATATTTATCAGCGTGGATTCCCAACTTTTCGTTTTTTGTGGTCGGGATTTTGTTGGTTATGACATTGGAAAAATGACATTATAATGTCATTGCGAGG
>JAUWAR010000156.1 GCA_030601965.1 bacterium
TTGGTGTCTGCCAGATGGGCTCTAAAATGACCTCTGGTCTTTGGATGCTATATTTCTGCTCTGAGGTGAACCATAACATTAAAGACCCTCTTTGTCTCCCATCAGCTCCTGTCGAAAAAGGTCAGTTGTTCTTGTAGAAAGAGTTTTATCCTCCTCTTAGCTAGTTCGACATATTCTTTTAGGTTGTCATAACCAACATAACATCTGTTGGTCTTTAGTGCCGCGATACATGTAGTACCACTTCCAACAAAGGGGTCAAGTATAACTTCTTTTTCGAATGTATAAAGTTGAATCAACCTGTAAGGCAATTCAACAGGAAAAGGCGCCGGATGCCCAACTTTTCTAGCTGGTTCAGCAGCAAAGGTCCATATACTCTTGGTAAACTCAAGGAACTCGTCTCTAGTTATTGTGCTCTTTCTGTCTTCAAGTTTTTTTCTGTTGAACATATCTTTAGAGAATATTAGAATATATTCATGGATATCTCTTAATGTAGGATTAGCAGCGGAGAGCCAACTTCCCCATGCTGTTGAAGGACTGGCACTTGAAGCCTTATTCCAGATAATCTCTCCCCGCATCAAAAATCCAAGATCCAACATATCTTCGATAATAAAACCATGCAGAGGAATATAGGGTTTTCTGCCTAAGTTTGCCACATTCACACAGGCTCTCCCTCCGGGAACAAGGACCCTATAAACCTCAGAAAAAACCTTCTTCAGCAATCCTCTATAATCTGCTAAAGTAAGATTCTCATCATACTCCTTGCCTACATTATAAGGGGGTGAAGTAACCATCAAATGGATACTGTTGTCAGGTAATTCATCCATTTTTTCACTACTTTTTACGAAAATACTATTTTGCACTGACGAATTTAGAGGATTTTCAACATACCTTATCTTTCTATCTTGGTTTAGTCCTTGATATAATTTACTCCCGTAAAATCGGGAAGAATCATGGTTAACTCTCCCAGGAGTACCAAAAGCACTGGTTTGGGTACCTCTTTTCTTTGGCTTAGATTTCATATTCTTCATTTTTCCTTCCAATAATCAACCCATCTTTTATAAGGATTGTAGTCTATTCTTGACCGCTTCCAAATTATTTCTATATTCTTAACTTCTTTCTCCTCAACTAAATATGACAAGGCATTATTACTAATCTCCACGCCTCTTGGATTTGTCCCTGGCTTGGGAAGTTTAATATATTTATTTTTGCCTATCTTTTTGAAGAGTCTTTCTTGAGTTTCCAAAGGTATATAATAAAAACCTCCTTGAGCATTCCAGTTAATTTGGACGAGCAAAATATCACAATGAGGATAATAGCTTTCACGGAATTGTTTTGCCTTTTGCGCATCAACTGTCCATATGAGTTTAACTCCAGTGAATCCCTTGCCTGTGATTGTTTTAATAGAGATGGGTTGCCCGTACAATTCAACATCAACTTCTGGCTGAGTTATAGGGATTTCTGTCTTTATATTTTTGTCACCAAATTTGTAAACAAGCAAAGCAACTATCACCCTTTCCCGAAGGGAGCCTACTTCCATTCCAATTTTCCCAGCTCTTGAGCTTTCTAACTCGGCAAGCTGATAGAAATAGGGTAAGCGCCTTTTGATTTTATCTGCAAGCGCTTTATCCTCAAATATCTCAGCTAAGTGTCTGGCCAACTTATATTCCTCAATTCTTTATACTGTGAATGCGTATCAATCTGTGATATACCTTACC
>JAUWAR010000036.1 GCA_030601965.1 bacterium
ATAATAAAACCTATTCCAGATGCAAGCAAGCATCCAAACTGATCCTGTGATTTTTTTGCAATTTTCATACTTCTTAAAAACAGAAGGACAAAGAGAAAAAAGACCGACATTGAGCCCGTGAACCCAAATTCTTCGCTTATAATGGAGAAGATAAAATCCGTATGGGGTTCGGGTAAAAATAGGAGTTTTTCTTTGGAATTACCGAGTCCCACTCCTATAAACCCACCAGAGCCTATTCCCATGATTGATTGCCTTACCTGATAAGACTCCTGTGTGCGGAATTCTGACACTCTTTCTTTTGCATAAGGAATATGATAAAGAGCAAATATAAATATGATGCTACCACCAATAACGAGTGGAATAAGATGTCCCACTTTTGTATCTCCAATGAGTAAAACTGCAATAAACGAGAGAGACAAAACAGAAACTACACCAAATGAGGGTTCAAGTATCATAAGGCAGAAAATTACAAAAAAGATTAAAACAATAGGCACAAACCCATGCTTGAAATTTTTTATTTTTGCTCCTTTATGGACAATAAAACTTGAAATAGAGATAATAGTAAGAAGTTTTGCCAGTTCCGATGGTTGGAAAGAAAAACTCCCTAATCTAATCCATCTCCTCACGCCCCTCACAGGTTCTCCTATTTGGAGCACAATAAAGAGGAGAAATACTGTAATTAAAAAGAGTGCAAAACTATATTTGTGCCATATATGGTAATCAATTTTTGAGACAACAAACATAGAGATAAGTCCAATTGCCACTAATAAGACCTGCTTTTTCAGATATAGGGTATTGTGAGAAAATGTAGTGGAAGAATAGACCATTATCACACCAATAGTCACGAGGATTAGAGTGATGAAGAATAGACCTTTGTCTATATTTCGGTTTTCCGTTATCGCTTTTCGGTTATCGGCTTTGTTATTTGTCATTATTTATAATTTAGCATTTGGCATTCATAATTTATTTACCGCTTTTTTAAATTTCTCTCCTCTTTCTGCAAAGTCACGAAATTGGTCAAAACTCGCAAAACCAGGAGAGAGTAGCACAGTATCACCACTTTTTGCATAAGAGAATGCACACTTAACAGCCTTATTCATATTTTCTGCAACTTTGCACTTTGCATTTATAATTTGGCATTTAGCATTTATCTTCTCTGCCACTTCTCCCATGAGAATACAATACTTTGCTTTCTGTTTTATCGCTTTTATTATTGAGCCTGAATCAATGCCTTTTTCTTTACCTCCAGCTATAAGAATAGGCTTTTCCTTGAAAGAGTAAAGTGTTTTTACAAATGAATCAGGATTTGTGCACATTGAATTATTTATAAATCTCACCCCGTCTTTAGTGCCGACAAACTCAAGTCGGTGTTCAACACCCTTAAATGAGATAAGTGCTTCTTTTGTTTTCTCTTTTTTTACACCAAGAATAGAAGTTACCAAAATAGCTGCTAATAAGTCCTCATTGATAATTGATAATTGATAATTGATAATTGATAATTGATTCAAATATATCTCCTTCAGACTGCATAATTCCGAATGACCAATGACCAATGATGAATGACGAATATATGCATCTTTAATATTTTTTATGGAGAAAAACCTCTTTTTACTCTTCACTCGTGCTGAAATTTCAAGGACATTTTTATCATCGAAATTGAATATTCCAAAATCAGTTTCTGTCTGATTCATAAAGAGCCTGCTTTTCATAGTTTTATACTCGTTAAAATCTTTATGTCTGTCTAAATGGTCTGGAGAGATGTTCAAAAGGACTCCTATATAAGGTTTAAATTCTTCTGTTCTTTCAAGTTGAAATGTGCTTATTTCAAGCACAACAATAGTATCATCTGTAATTTTTTCTATAACACTTGAAAGAGGAATTCCCATATTACCAGCAATAACACTATTTATTCCTGCTATTTTTAGAATATGGTATATAAGATAGCAGGTCACAGTCTTTCCATTTGTGCCTGTTACTGCAACAATCTTTTGTGATTTAATAAATCTTGAGGCAAGTTCAAGTTCACCTATTACAGGAATATTTTCCTCTCTTGCCTTTTGTAATATGGGATGTGAAAGAGCAATCCCTGGACTTGCCACAATTAAGTGGGAAGTGGGAAGTGGGAAGTGGGAAGTAGATTTATTTTTCGGGTCTATTCCTATCACTTCAAATCCTTTGTTTTTCAGAAGTTTCATACACGCTTTTCCAGCTCTGCCAAGTCCTAAAACAGTAATCTTCTTATCTGCGTCAATCTGTGTTCTCATCTGCGTGTATCAGCGAATTTTCAATGTTGAAAAAGCTGCTAAATCAAATAATATTCCCACAATCCAGAATCTCACAACAATCCTATTTTCAGGAATACCTAATTTTTCAAAATGGTGATGCAATGGCGACATTTTGAAGAATCGCTTACCACCTGTTTTTTTAAAATACATAACCTGGAGCATTACGGAAAGTGCCTCTATAACAAACACTCCCCCCACGAGTAGAAGTAAAATCTCCTGTTTTATAAATACGGCGCATCCGCCTATTGAGCCCCCCAGTGCAAGTGCTCCGGTATCACCCATAAATAATTCTGCAGGATGGGTATTAAACCACAAAAATCCCAGAGAAGCCCCTACAGCACTTGAGAGAAATATTGTCAGTTCACCACTTCCGGGTATGTATAAAATATTTAAATATGAACTCATTTTCACATTTCCTACGATATAAGCAAGTACGGCAAAAGCCACCGCTGATTCAGCAACAAGACCAATACTGAGACCATCAAGACCATCTGTGAGATTTGTTGCATTAGAAGTTCCTACAAGGACAAAAATTACAAATACTATGTAAAAACATCCCAGATATAAAAAGGTATTCTTTAAGAACATAAAACTTGTAGAGGTAGTGTAGGCACTATCTTTTGGAAATAAGATAACATATATTCCAATACAGATAGCAATTGCAATCTGCCAGATAAATTTAAAGAGAGGTCTGAGTCCTTTTCCTTGCTTTATCTTCCTCATGTCATCACAGAGGCCAAGCATTCCCAGACTTATACAAAGAAATAGAATCAAGTGAATAAAAGGTTCAGTAAGTTTTGCCCATAGAAGTGTTGGAACTACTATAGAAATGAGGATTAAAATTCCTCCCATTGTAGGAGTTCCTTTTTTATTATGTTGATTTGCAAGTGATTTTTCTCTTGCTCCTGCAACAAAGTTATGACTCTTGAGCCATCTTATAAGATGTGGACCTATTACAAACGATAATATAAGGGCAGTAATACCTGCATATGCAGACCTCAATGTAATATACCTGAACAGATTAAATACGCTATATTTTGTGGATAAAGGATATAATAAGTGATAGAACATAATTTTAAAACCCGAATTTGGAGTTAACCCGTGAGGGTTTTATAAAAGGCTTACGCCTTAACTCCATTTTTTTCGTCATTCGGATTTTGTCATTTCTTTTACTATTCTCTCCATTCTCATTTTCCTTGAACCTTTGACTAAAATAGCATCTCCTTCTTTTATATATTCCTTTAGAAAATCTATAAGTTTATCAAATGAGGAAAAATGATAACTCTCTTGACCCCTTGAACCCTTGAATCCTTGAACCCTTCCATTAATATAATTTTTTGCAAGTTCTCCAAAGCCAATCAGTGTATCTATTCCAAAATTGGTTATTTCCTTTCCTATCTTTTTATGAAATTTCTCTGCAGATGGTCCAAGTTCTAACATATCGCCAAGAACGGCTATTCTTCGTTTGCATTTTATCTGTTCAAGGTCTTTAAGGGCATATTCAACAGATACAGGATTCGCATTATAACTTGAATCTATAATCTTCACATTAACTAATTTAGCATTTAGCATTTGGCATTTGGCATTTATTATCTTCCCTCTTCCATTAAGAGGTTCAAAATCCTCAAGTTGTTTTAATGCCTCTTCTTCTTTTATACCAAAACACGAACCCACGGCCACCGCAGCAAGTATATTATATTTATACGCCATTCCATAGTTTTGAGTTTTGAGTTTTGAGTTTTGAGTTTTTAATCCAAACTTTATTACTTTCTTTCCGTTAAAATCCACATTAGTTAATAGTCTATCATCTGCGTTTATGACAATGGTATTTACGAATTTAATCATCTCAAGCTTTGCATCTCTTATGTCTTCTACACTTTTAAAAAATTGCAGATGAACAGGGGCAATGTTTGTGATTACCCCAATTTTTGGGTCTAAAATAGAACAAAGCCTTGCAATCTCACCCTTTTTACTCATGGCAAGTTCAAAAACACCAATCTCTTTTGAGTTGTCAATCCTAAAGATTTCAAGAGGGATTCCTATCAAATTATTAAGATTGCCCCTACTTTTTATCACTCTATATTTTCCTGAAAGCACCTTTGCAATCATCTCTTTTGTCGTTGTCTTTCCATTTGAACCTGTCACTGCAACAATGGGAATATCAAATCTTTTCCTATACCATTTGGCAAAATCTCCCAATGCCTCTAATGTATCCTCTACAAGAATGTAGGGCAAACCTTCAGGTTTGCTATTTGCAAGGCTAAAGCCTTGCCCTACAAGTCTTCTATCTTCTACAACAACGGCAGATGCTCCCTTCTCAATTGCCTTTTCTACAAAATTATGCCCATCAAATTCCTCTCCTTTCAGTGCAAAAAATACTTCTCCTTGTTTAATTGTTCTTGAGTCCGTTGACACACCTGTAATAAATTGAGAAGTAAGAAGTGAGAAATGAGAAGTGAGATTTCCTTCAACAGCCTTTACTAAATCAGTTATTTTTACCATTTCCATAATTTAGTAGGAGCAACCTCCTGGTTGCGATTATGTTCTATTTCGCAAGTAAAACTTGCTCCTACCTCCTTCAATCATTAGAATTTTCTCTACTTCTTTTTTATCGCTAAATGGAATAACTTTATCACCGATTATCTGATAATCCTCATGTCCTTTACCAGCAATAGCAACAATATCACCTTCTCTTGATTCTCTTATTCCTCTTTCAATAGCCTCCCTTCTGTCCACAATCACCACATACTCTCTCTTTATTTTTAAATTTTGATTTGTAATTTTGCATTTTGCATTTTGATTTTTGATTTTTCTATTATTTGACCCCTTGACCCCTTTTATTATCTCTTCTATAATCTCTAACGGGTTCTCATCTCTTGGATTATCAGAGGTAATAATAGTAAGGTCTGCAACCCTTGTGCTAATTTCTCCCATAATCGGTCTTTTACCTTTATCTCTGTTGCCGCCACACCCAAATATACATATAACCCTTCCATTTGTAAATGTTCTTGCTGATTTAAGAACAGACTCAAGTGATGCAGGCGTGTGGGCATAATCAATAATAACCCTTTGTTCTATGACCTCAAATCTTCCGTCAATACCTTTTAGTTTTTCTATTCCCCTTTTTATGAAAATAGGTGGAACATCATCCTCCCTGCTTATAGTAAAAGCGAGCAGAATATTATACAGATTATGCATCCCCGTAATATGAGACTGAATTCTAATATTCCCATTAGTTTTGAGTTTTGAGTTTTGAGTTTTGAGTTTTATTTCCACTTCCATTCCATTAATATCAGATGAGACAATTTTGCCTGTAATATCTGCATCCTCTTTACCATAACTTATCACCCTTGCATTTGTGCACTTTCTGAATCTCTCAAAATAAGTATCATCTTTATTAAGAATAACCAATGTAGGGGCATGATTTATCAGGCCCTCCCCTCTAAAGAGTCTCTCCTTTGAACTTATATAATCTTCCATATTATTATGAAAATCAAGGTGGTCCCTGGAAATATTTGTAAGACCTGCTATATCAAAGTCCATACCCCTGACTCTATCAAGGGCAAGTGCATGTGAGGAGACTTCGGCTATTACAGTCTCTACTCCTTCCTCTACCATAGATGAGAGTAGTTTATTTATATCAAGCGATTCAGGCGTTGTTCTTTCTGATTTGTATTTCTTATCTCCAATAAAGTGATTTATAGTTCCAATAACCCCTGTTTTTATTCCATACTCTTCATATATTGATTTTAGAAGCATAGTAGTAGTTGTCTTGCCATTTGTCCCTGTAATCCCAATTAGATTAAGTTTAGACGATGGTGAGCCATAGAACTTATCTGAAATATCCGCAAGTGCCTCCCTCCCATCCTCCACAACTATGGTAGCACCCCGCAACCTTGCGGGGTGGTTATAACCTCTTTCCACAACAATAGCAACCGCCCCATTTTTTATTGCATCATCTATATATTTATGGCCATCTTGAGCAAGTCCTTTTCTTGCCACAAACATAAATCCTGTACCAGGTGGACCTGTCTTTACATCTCTTGAATCATAAGCAATGCCACTTATTTCTATATCTCTCCATTCTTCTTTAACATTATCCATCAACTTACTGAGTCTCACATTCTAAAAGTCTGTGGAAAAGGTCTCCTGACCTTGATAATCGACATCAGGAGATGTCTCCCACAATCTACATTTTACAATTCTGCTACTCTTAATTCTTCAACTTCTAACTTCTTAACTCTTATAATTCTTTGTGCTATTCTTCTGAACAATGGTGCAGAGACAATACTACCTAAATGTCCATTTTTTGGCTCATTTATGAGTACCAAGATGAGAATATTGGGGTCTGCAACAGGGAAAAATCCTATGAAAGAAGAGACATACTCATCTGGATGGTATTTACCATTACCAGGTGGACCTGTCCCAGGTGATTTGCCGAAGGCAACTTTAGCACCTGTCCTCCATTTTTGGGCAGTTCCTGTTTTGCCAGCAATGCTCACACCTTTTATTTTTGCAAGTTTCCCTGTGCCATTTTCCACAACACCATAAAGAAGTTCTCTAATTGTTCTTGCTATTTCTTTTGTGATGACCTCTCGGACAATCTCTTTTTTGGATTCATAGATTATACGGTTATCTGTGGAAATAATTTGCTTGATTATTCTTGGTTTAATAAACACCCCATCATTTGCTACAATACTATATGCCATAGCGAGTTGAAGGCTTGTGCAGCTCATTCCCTGTCCAAAGGCAAGATTAGCAAATTTAATACCTGACCAGTTATCCGGCAACGAGATGGCTTGTCTTGGTTCACCTGGTAGTTCCACGCCTGTAGGTGTCCCAAATCCGTATGCCCTCATTTCCAGGTAAAGATTGCGTCTGCCAAGTATATTTGTAAGATTAATAAAGGCAACATTAGATGAATGCCACACAGCCTCTTCAAATGAGAGAGGTGGATGTTCTTTATGATCCTCAAACCTTCTGCCACATACTTCTATGAATCCCTTTCCGTCTTCCACAATATCGGTTATGTTCACAAGATTATGACGCAAAAGCCCTGAAATTGTAAGTAGTTTTAATGTTGAGCCAGGTTCAAACAGGTCTGTTACAGGTCTATTCTTCCACTTCTTCGAACTTCCTTTTCCACCCATCCCTGGACTATGAACTGGATAGGTTGCCATTGCTAATATCTCACCTGTTTGTGCAGAGATAACAATCACATCTCCACTCTTTGCATTTGTAACCTCTATCTGTTTTTGAAGTTCGTCTTCTGCAATTTCCTGAACATCTGCATCAATTGTGAGAACTATACTATACGAGGAAAAGGGTGCAAATTCTCTATACCCGGGATACGAATATGGTTTACCCATAGGAGTCTTGCCAACAATCTTCCAGCCTTGCTTACCTCTGAGATACTCATCTAACTTATACTCTATACCTTCCAATCCCTTGCCATCAGTCCCAACAAATCCCAGGAGATTTCCGCATAGTGATTTTCGTGGATATATTCTCTTATTATCTATAGTAATGGCAAGGATACGCATATTTCTATCATAAATTGTTCCCCTACTCGGTGTAAGCCTCACTTTCTTCATTGAAACCTGACGAACCTCTTTCTTGAGCCTCTTATGCTGAAAGAGTTGTAAAGAGGCAACTTTACCCATAAAACTAAACCCAATAATGAGGAAACACAGCGCAATAAGATTCAGTCTCTTTTTCATAATGTATTTGTCATTGCGAGCGTCAGCGAAGCAATCTCATTATCACTTGTTTAGATTGCTTCGGGACTTTGTCCCTCGCAATGACATTTTCTTTCTTTCGTCATTCGGATTTCGTCATTTTTAGTACCTCATCCCTCTTTTTTTTGCCTTATCCTCAATATATTTAAGTGAAGACATAGCTGATGCCTCTGCCTCTAATTTTTTAACCCTCTCAGAAAAGCTTTGCAGAAGTTCTCTTTTCCTGGATACTACCTTTGTCAGGTCCACAGTTTTCTCATATTGAAACAGATAAAGAACCGCCAACCCTGAAATAACAACCAAAATAAGAATATACAAAAACGAACTTTTCATAATTTCTTGGAGTTAAGGCGTAAGCCTTTTATAAAACCCTTACGGGTTAACTCCTAACTATCTAATTATCTAACCATCTATTATCTTCTCTGCAACCCTCAATTTCGCACTTCTCGCCCTTCTATTAATCTTCACTTCCTCAAAACTCGGTCTTATTGGTTTCTTTGTCAATACCATGAGATGCTCGTTTTCCTTAAAAAACCATTTCACAATTCTATCTTCCAAAGAGTGATAAGAGATACACACAATCCTTCCACCTGATTTCAAGATTTCTACAGCCGATTCTAATCCCTGTTTCAAGTTTAGAAGTTCATCGTTCACCTTTATCCTGAATGCTTGAAAAACCCTTGAAAGTGTTTTGCCATGCTTTTGGTATGGAATTACTCTTAAGATACTATCTTTAAGTTCAAATGTTGTTTTCATAGGCAGTGCATTATATATTGACCTTGCAATTCTTTTGGCAAACCTCTCCTCACCAAAATCCTCTATAATTTCTTTTATCTCTTTTTCCCCGAAGAAGCGTGCCTCTTTTAAACCATTAAGCATTTCAAAACACGGAATACCCTCTGTTCTATCCATCCTCATATCAATCTCTCCATCAAATTTATACCCAAATCCTCTTTCAGGGTCCTCTAACTGAAACGAAGACATTCCAAGGTCAAACAGCACTCCATCAACTCCGAGGCGTGCCTCTTTTTCTTTAATTACGGTTTTCAAATCCTTGAAATTTCCATGAATAAACTCAACATTATTTTTAAATTCTGTTAAGTTCTCTCTTGCAATCTTTAAAGACTCCACATCCTTATCTATCCCATAGATTTTAACTTTTAACTTTTGACTTCGGGGCACCCACGAAAGTGGGTCGTTTGACTTTTCCAATATCGCCTTCGTATGTTCCCCCGTGCCAATAGTGCAATCAACATAAATATGAGGTCGCGACCAGGAGGTCGCTCCTACAAGAAAGGAAACCACCTCATCCACAAGCACAGGAATATGTTTCAAATTCTGAATGCTAAATGCTAAATCAAACCGAGTGTCATTGCGAGGAGCAAAGCGACGAAGCAATCTTGAATGATATGAGATTGCTTCGTCCCGATAAATCGGGACTCGCAATGACAGAAAGGGTATTCAGCATTTACAATTCCAATCCCTCAAGGTCTCCTATCGTTGAAGGATCGAACTCTTCTTCTTTTTCACTATATTTATCAGGATGCCATATTTCTATTCTATCCAATACACCGATAATAGTCGCCTCGTTATCCAGGGATGCAAATCCAAGCAGATGTTGAGGGATTTTTATCCTTCCCTGGCTATCAAGTTTAACTACTTCTGCATTCCCGGAAAACCACCTCACAAGCCTTCTTGCTTTCTCATTCCCAAGAGGAAGTGCCTTTAATTTTTTACTAAACTCTCTCCACTGGTCAAGTGCATACACAACCAGACACCCATCAAAACCTTTGGTCACAACAAAGGTATCCTCTGCCTCAGGAGACAAGCCCCTGCGAAACTTTACAGGAACAAATACACGCCCTTTCTCTTCTATAGAATACTGATATTTCCCACTATACATAATATTCCTTCTTATTCACCACTTTCCACCACTTTTCACCACCATAAACTTAATACTGCAAGATTTTCATTTGTCAAGTAAAAATATTTATTTATTTTAAACTTTTAGGTCTTTTTAACTTTTAGGCCTTTTGGCTTTCAAGTCTACATATACTTATTCGGCAAAAAAGGGGTGACAACTTAAGGGTAAAATTTTTGCAGGATTTTTCTATTCTACAATAAAATAAAAAAAGTTGACATTATGGGTTTTTGATAGTATTGCCCGAAGAAGCGATAACTTAAATCAGGTGCTCCTTTTTAATATAATACACCTTTTTACAATGAAATAAATTTTTTTAAAAAATACTTGACAAATAAGTAAGAATGGCGTATTAAAACAATAGAAAGGAGGTGAGATGAATTTAAATAAAGAGAATAAGATAGTTGACCTAACCAAGATTTCAAAAAAATATCCTGAAATGTGGGTAGCTTTATCTCAGACTTCTCATGTTGCCAAGGGAGTGGGTAAGACTCTTCGAGAAGCCGTCAAAAAAGCCGAAGCAAACGGAGAAAAAGATGGCATCTTTTTTAAAGTACCCCCGAAAAACACCGCATACGTGTTTTAATGAAATTCAGATATACTAAGTTTCCTTTTAATCCTTCGCCAGCTTTTCCCACAAAGATATCAAGTTTACGGCCATGGCTTCAAACACGTATATATGACACAAACAAAAAAGTCTGTAGCCCATGGTTTTATGCGTTAGTGGATTCGGGTGCGGATTTTTGCCTTTTTCAAAAAAGTATTGGTGAATTTGTTGGATTAAGTAATATTACTTCAGGCAAGAAACAAGAATTGTCTGGTCTTGGTGGAAGTGTGGTTGCATATTTTCATAATATCATTCTGGAAGTTGGAGGATATAGACATAAATGTTATGCAGGATTTGTAGACGATTCTAAACTTCCAATAAATCTTTTAGGACAAGAAGGATTTTTCAATCTTTATGAGATAAAATTTGACTATTCTAAAAAGAGATTTGACTTAAAAAAGGTATAGCAAACAAATAGATAATTCCCCTAAAATATTTATTGACATTTTGGGTTTTTGATAGTATTGTATAAAGAAGTGAAGATTTATCAAAAGAGGTTGGGATGTTTGGCAGGATGAGGAGAAGACTATATTTGCGTGGGTTGGGAAATCTTGAAGAAGGGAGATGGTTGGGTGACAAAAGGAAGAAAAAATAAGAAGAAGATTGGTAGAAACGATCCTTGCCCTTGTGGGAGTGGAAAGAAATATAAAAAATGTTGCGGCCGGTAAAAATGCCCTCAAAACCTCACTCATCATCCGGATAAAATATGTCACCTCTGAG
>JAUWAR010000061.1 GCA_030601965.1 bacterium
AGATGAGGCAATAGTCCATATTACGGATATCAGGGAGAGTTCTATTAAGGAAGAATATCCAGAACTCATAGCTGAAACCGAAATTATAGATAAAGATTTGGAAAACAGAATTTCTTCACTGGCAAGAGGAATAAATTACCTGAAACCATTTTCAAAAGCAAAAGGCTCTTTTATAGAGGCTTTTATAGAGCAGAAAAAACCTGTCGCAGAGTCACTTTATCTTCAGGTTACAAAAAAAGGAGAAACAAGTGAATTCATACAAGAAGTAGCAGAACTTGAAAAAAGAAGTGCATTTCTTGAAAGAGAAAGAATATCACTTCTTTCAAAAAAAGAGACCCTTTTGCCATGGAAGGATTTGGATATTGAACTTGAGGAAATAGGAACTTTAGAAAAGGAGGCTCGCCTCGTAGCAGAATCTATAGCTGGTATAATTGATAGACCACCTAAAGACTGGCGAGAAAAGTTAGAGGATATTCCCATTGATATTGAAATTATAAAAGAGGAACCCACCAAAATATATCTTATAGTTTGCTATCTTAAGGAGGATGCGTCTAATATAAAGAAAGTACTTGGCGATATCAAGTTTGAGTCCATAAGCTTTGAGGGATTTAAAGGAAAACCTGAAAAGATTATTGAAGACATAGAAAATAATCTCTCTCAAATAGAAGAAAACTTCTACTCTATTTCAAAAAAGTCTTCTGAACTTGCTGGAAGACTTGAACAGTTCCTTATCCTTTATGACCATCATTCAAGTTCTCTTGCCCAGAAAAGAGTGGATAATCTCTCTTTTTGCACAAGAGATGTTTTTGGGATACAGGGATGGGTAAGAAAAAGTGATTATAAAGGGCTTACAAAACTTGCAGAGAAGTTTGAAACCGCAACTGTTTCATCTATTGAACCAGAAAAAGAAGAACTGCCACCTGTTGAAATGCAAAACAGGAAAGGACTTAAACTCTTTGAGTATATTACCCAACTTTACAGCACTCCTAAAAAAAATGAAGTTGACCCATCTCCTTTTCTTGGTCCATTTTTTATACTCTTTTTTGCACTCTGTCTTACAGATGCATTTTATGGGATAGTATTTGCCGTAATATCCTGGTTGCTTTTGAAAAAAATCAGGGGAGATACAAGACTTCTCAGGATATTTCTTGTAGGTGGAATAGTAACAATAATTGTGGGTGCCCTGACAGGAGGATGGTTTGGCAATCTCCACGAGATTATTCCCTTTCAATGGTTTAAAACAATGAGATTAACTTTCCTTAAGTTTGGATTTGACCCAATAGAAAAACCAATGACCTTCTTTTTCTTATCTCTGGGTATAGGATTTATCCATGTAAATCTTGGAATCTTTCTTGGGTTTATCAATTACTTGAAAAATAAACAGATAATGAGAGGCATAGCAGAAAAACTCTCCTGGAATATTCTTTGGATATGTGCTCTTATAGCTGGGGCTTCCTTTTTTATAAAACCTCTTTCATCACTCAAGATACCCTGTGCAATAACAATAGTTCTATGCCTTTTACTTTATCTGTTTGGCACAAAAGGAATGTCTGTTATTGAAAAGATTCTTGGAGTTTATCAGGGTTTTATGGGTACTATATCAGATGTTCTTTCTTATTCACGTCTTATGGCTCTTGGTCTTGTAACAGTTGGACTTGCTACAGCGATTAATGTGCTTGTGCAACTTGCATCTAAATTACCTGTTATCTGTTTTATTCTTGTGCCTATAATATTCATTGGAGGGCATCTATTTGCTATTGGGATAAATGTCCTGGGTGCTTATGCTCACAGTTTAAGATTAGAGTATGCAGAATTCTTTACAAAGTTCTATATAGGAGGAGGCAAACCATTTAAACCATTTCAAAGAGAAACAAAATATGTGGAAGTAGTATAAGACAGGAGGATATTATGTCAGAGATTGGACTTTTATATGCAATTGCAGGTGCAGCTGTTGCTGCATTTCTTTCAGGCACAGGTTCTGCTATCGGCTTAGCAATAGTTGGAAGGGCTGCATCAGGAGTTCTTGCAGAAGACCCTGAAAAATTTGGTAAGACATTCCTTCTCGCAGTCCTACCATCCACACAGGGATTTTATGGATTTATAGTAGCCCTGTTCATACTTATAAAACTTGGGATGTTAGGAGGCACAAGACTTATCCCTACAGCCGTTCAAGGAGGAGAGATATTTTTTGCCGCACTACCCGTGGCTATCGCTGGGTTTTCATCAGGGATACACCAGGGTAAAGTATGTGCCGCAGGGGTACAAATGGCTGCAAAACAGCCAGAATCAGCAATGAGACCTGTAATATACGGTGTTATGGTAGAAACTTATGCCGTGCTTGGGTTCTTGGTGTCTTTCTTAATCATTATGTTAGGAATTAAAGTAGGATAGGCATAGATAATCTGTGTGAACCTATGTTCTAATCTGCGTAAATCTGCGTTATGGAAAAAGTATCTAAAAAAATTCTTGAGGATGCAAAAAAGAAGAGTGCTGATATATTAGAACAGGCACGAAACAAGGAAAGGGAAATAAAGAAAAAAAGCGATGAGGAGACAAAGGATTTAAAGAACCAGATTGAAAAAGAGGTAAAAGAATTAAGAAATAAAGAGATTTCAAGGCTCAAAGGAATAGCAGAACTTGAGATAAGAAAAGATATACTTGCTACAAAGAGAAAGATTATTGATAGTATCTTTGAGAAGGCACTTGATGCACTTGTGAATAGAAAAGACTATCCGGGAATGATAAAATGGCTTTTAAAAGAGATATCCGAATCTAATGAGGGAGAGGTAATAATAGGGGAGAAGGAAGCGAGAATAAATAAAGAGTTTATTGACAAGTTTAACACTGAATTCAAGACCAGATTTACACTTTTAGAAGAACGGCGACCTGTAAAAGGTGGATTTATATTAAGAATGGGAAAGATAGAGATTGATAATTCTTTTGAAACCTTAATTGAAGAACAAAGAGAGCAACTTGAAATAGAACTGGGAAAAATGTTGTTTGCTTAGATGAATGAGAAACTGAAAGAGATTGAAGAAACCCTTAAAAAAACACATTCTCAACTTGCAAGGATTTTAAAACTTATAAAAGAATGTAGTAGATTATACGAAAACCCCATAGATAATGCCTACAAGATAGATTCCCTTACCAAAAAATTAAAAGAGATAGTTGAAAAGATAGATTTTGATAAAACCTCTCTTATAGAATCAATCTCTCCTCTAAAAGACACAGTAGAAAAACTCAAAGAAGATTTTAAGTTTGAATTTGGTAGAAAACTGGAAAAAGAGTTAAAGTTAAAAGGGTTTGGACTCAGGGGTCAATTCCCCACGCTATATACCAAGTTTTATACTATCAAGATAGACTTTCAAACAGGAAAGGGAACTATTTCATTTGGTCCGGAAACCCTAAAAACAGGTATTAAACTTAAACCAGAAGAATTGGCTTTATCTATTGAACAGATTGACAATGAGTTAAAGCAGGATGTATTAGAGCAAGAAGAACTCTTAAAAAAGATTTATGAGGCATGGGAAAGAACAAATTGTAGGGACAGACCTTCAGGTCTGTCCCTACCTATTATAGAAGTCCTTGGACAACTCGTCTTTTTAATACAACCCAAAAAGTTCTTTATCGATCCTATAAAGAGGCATTTCATTGAATATAGTCGTGCCAAATTCGGTTATGACCTTTACCGATTAAAAGAAACCAATACTACGAAGATAAATGGAAAAGAACTTTCTTTGATTACTGCCACATTTGATGCCACTTCCAAGAAAGAGGGTTATATCTGGGTGCCAATCAATGAAAAAGGAGATGGAACCACATATTCTTATTTGAGTTTCAGATAGAATTTATAAACAAGAGAGCAAGACGATGATGTCATTTAGAAAAACAGGAAAAGACTTACAACTGCCCCTGGGAGCAGTCTGGTTGATGAACTCCATATCTGAATACAAAGGAAAACAAGAGTTATATACCAGACAATCTCCTCAAATTCTTAAATCCCTCATTGAGATGGCATTGATAGAAAGTACAGAATCATCAAACCGTATAGAAGGAGTAACCATAGAAAAAAGAAGACTCAAACCCCTTATACTTGGCCATAGCAAACCTCGAGATAGATCCGAGGAAGAAATAGCAGGGTATCGTAAAGCACTTGATTTAATTCACAGAAAACACAACAACTTAGATATTTCTCCACAAATAATTCAAGAATTACATCACTTAAGCCATACTGGGGCAGGTGATGCAGGTAAATGGAAGAAAAAGGATAATGAAATTATTAGAAAAAAACCTGATGGCACTGTAGAGATAATCTTTAAACCAGTTTCAGCTGATTCGGTACCTGAAGCAATAAAACAATTGTGTTTAGCGTATAGACACAGTGTAGAGCAATTAAAGTATCCTGAGCTTTATGCAACCGCTTGTCTTGTTTTGGATTTTCTTTGTATTCATCCCTTTAGAGACGGCAATGGCAGAGTCTCAAGACTGCTTACACTCTTGGCTTTATACCATCATGGATATGAAGTGGGAAAATATATTAGCCTTGAGCGAATAATAGAGCAGTCAAAAGAGACTTACTATGAAGTATTACAGAAAAGTTCTATACGCTGGCACCAGGCCAAGCATGATATTGAGCCATGGCTATATTACTTTTTAGGAACGATAAATTCTGCCTACAGAGAATTTGAGCAGAGTGGAGGTAGTGTTAAGTCTCCCCGGGGGGCAAAAACAGGGCTCGTTACTCAAGCAATCAACAATCAATTGGGCGAATTTTCTATATCTGACATAGAGAGATTATGTCTTGGTATAAGTAGAGATATGATTCGTGTTGTATTCAGGCAATTACAAAACGAAAAAAAGATTATATGTCTTGGCAAGGGGCAATCCGCAAAATGGAAGCGAATAGGGTAATAAATATCTGAATAGGGTAATGAATAGGGTAATATCTTAAAATTTGCAAAGATTTGGAGATTGGAAAAGGCTGATGAGATTAAGTAAGTTTGAATTTGTTGCAATGAATAATCCAATCAGAAAATTGGTTCAAAAAGGAATTGAATTTCGCCTTTTAAGTGGCTTTTTACAAAAGCACAATATCGATTTGAACGGGGGTATAATTCTCGATGTTGGATGTGGTTCGGGATATAGCACAGAACTGATAGGTAGACGATATAACCCAAGTGAACTCGTAGCTTTTGACATAATGCCTGAACAGATTACTCTTGCTAAAAAAAGACATAAGAACACAAAGCTCTTTGTTGGGGATGTCACAAAAATAGTTTTACCCTCAAATAAATATGATGCTGTCTTTGTGTTTGGAATATTGCATCATGTTCCAGAATGGAAAAAAGCACTTCGTGAAATCTATCGCGTATTAAAGCCTGACGGAGTCTTATTGGTAGAAGAGGTAGATAAGAATGGGGTAATTTTTGTAGAAAAATATCTACATTTTTATCATCCAAGAGAATCAAGGTTTGATTGGCTACAGTTTGTTGAAGAGTTAAAAGAAGCAGGTTTTAATATTATTGACAATTCAAAAATAATTTTTAGTATTTTCCATGCTTATTTATGTAGAAAACCTATCGACAGTCTAAATGAATAAATCCATCGCAAAAGCCATAATTTTTAGACTGGGTGAAACTGGAACGCCCCCAGAATTCGGGCTTGAGTCATTTAGCGTTGGACTTGAACCATACCTCAAAGTGATAGAAACGGAATACCTTGATAGTGTGATTAAATCAGGCCTTTCTGCCTTTAAACTCATCGTCGGTATGTATGGAGGAGGTAAAACTCATTTCCTCTACTCTACAAGAGACCTTGCATGGCAATGTAAATACGCAGTGAGTTATGTATCTTTAAGCCCTACAGAATGCCCATTTGATAAATTAGAACTCGTATATAAGACCATTGTTTCAAATTTGAGTTATCCACCATCATCCTGGGAAGAACTGATGGCTTATCAGGAAAAGGGAATTGAAGCATTCATAAGAGTCTGGTTCAAAGATATAAAAGAAAAAATAAATGCTAAAACCCCTGAACAGGAATCTCTTAAACTTGAGGAATATATTAAAGGAATAAAAGGCATAGAAAGCACAAGTTTTTCTAATGCACTAAAACAGGCCTTTCTTGCACTTAAAGATGAAAATGAGGAGAGATTTTCTAAAATCATCCAATGGCTTAAAGCTGAGGATGTTAATCTGTCAGATTATTCAGAGTATAGAATTTCTGAGTCTATTGGTAAATCCACAGCCTTCAGGATGTTGCGGTCTCTTGCCCAATGTATTAAGAGTATGGGTTATTCAGGTCTTGTGCTTCTTTTTGATGAGGCAGAAAGAGCATTGAGTGTTGCTTCTTCAAGAAGTGAGAAACAGGCACTTGACAACTTGAGACAACTTGTAGATGAGTGTGGAAATTCAAAATTTCCTAATTCTATGATTTTTTATGCAATACCAGATGCCAATCAGATACTTGAAAAAAGAGGTGATGTGTATGAGGCATTGAAACAGAGACTAAGAGGAATGTTCTCAAGGATAAATCCATCTGGCGTCCGAATAGACCTTGAAAATATAGAGTTCGAGCCAATAGAGTTTCTTGAACAGGTAGGTATGAAACTTGGAAAGATATATAATATAGCCTATGATTCTCCAATAGACGATTATGTAATTAAAGATACATCTTCAACCATTGCAGAGGCGGCTTATGGAGAAAGATACGGAGATATTGGTTATAGACGGACATTTGTAAAAAGTTTTATTCAGTCGCTTCATATCCTTGCCAACAATAAAGCAAAATCGCAAATAACAGAGGATGAGGCAAAAGATATTGTGCGAGATAGCATAAGGAACATTGAGGAAAAATTAGAACAAGAATCAGATGAGAGAGAATACTAATATAGCAGAGCATCCACTTTTAGGAAAAGGTAAAATTCTTAATGCAAGATGGAGAGACCAGGAACTTCTTGTCCAATTTGATGGAGGGCTTGAGATATGGGTTCCGAAATCTACAATTAAGGTAAAAAAAAGTAGGAGGGACATTCCTGTCCCGATGAAAGTGAAACTTCCTCGTCAAGGTCATAGAAAAGTCTATAAAGGTAATATCACAGAAAGGAGAATGATTGAAGCATTTAAACTTGGAATTGTTCCCCACGAACAGGTAAGAGACTTCACATTTGGAAGAGAAAAAGAGATTAAGAAACTTGAACAGGGATTTGAAAAATTAAAAAAAGAGAGTGGAAGTGTGCTAACTATTGAGGGGGAATATGGGTCAGGAAAAACACATTTCATGGATTATATCTATTTTACTGCATTAGAGAAAAACTATGCAGTTGCAAAAACTGCCCTTGACCCAATAGATGTTACGCCTTATGAACCCAAAAGCGTTTATAGAGAACTTGTAAAATCATTTAGATTCAAAGGTGGTGATTTTAGAGAATTCCTAAAAGAGTCTGCAAAAGTAGAGAGTTTAGAAGGACACAGATTTTTGAATCCAATTCTCCAACAGTTAAGAGATGGAGATATAGAAGAAGACCTATGGAAATGGATTGAGGCTGAGCATCAGCCAAGATGGTATCTTAATAAATTTAAGGAATTGAGAAAATTACCCCTTCTGCCAAATTTCTCTACAGCTGCTGATAATTACTGCTATCTTTTAAGTGGGATTGCTACTCTTACAAAAAAGTTAGGTCTTAAAGGTTTTGTAATTTTGATAGATGAGGCAGAGACA
>JAUWAR010000026.1 GCA_030601965.1 bacterium
GGAAGAAGTTGGTGAAATTGAAATATGAAGCCGATATTCTTATTTCTTATATCTGCAAGTCGGTTATGGGTTATCGGGAAAAGTGTTTCACCGTCAAGGAACACTTCTCCCTGTGTGGGGGAGTCAAGTGTTCCAAGAATATGGAGGAGTGTAGATTTTCCAGAACCAGAGGGACCCAGGATTACCACTATTTCACCTTTATTTACTTCAAGGTCAATTCCTTTAAGCACATGCAATTCCCCCCCATTTTCCTTGTAGGTCTTATGGATATTTCGGGCAGAGAGAATAGTATTATTCATATCTTATTGCCTCATAGGGTAGGAGTTTGGATGCCCTGTATGAGGGCCAGACACTTGCAATAAAGGATATAAATATCGCACCTATACATACAATAAGAAAATCAGATACTCTCATATTCACGGGTAAAGAAGAGGTATTCCATACCTCTTCAAGTGCTGGCAGATGAATGAAGTGATATTTGCCAAGCAAAAATGAAATAAGCCATCCAGCAAAAGCACCAGAAAGTGTTCCAATCACTCCTATCATTACTCCCTGAAGCATAAATATCTTCGTAATTGACCGTGAGGTTGCCCCAAGCGATTTAAGTATTCCTATTTCTCTTGTTTTCCTTACTACTGTTGTAATTAAATTTCCTGCAATGCCAAAACAGGCTACAATTATGATTAGAGTTAATAAAGTGAACATTGTTATCTTTTCCAATTTCAAGGCAGCGAATAGACTTGAGTTCAGGTCCATCCAGTTGGTTGCTCTATAAGGATAACCAAGTCTCTGGTTAATTATATCTGTAATAAGTGGTGCTTTATATACATCATCAAGTTTAACCTCAATACCTGTAACTGCTTTTTTGAGTTTTAAAAAACTTTGTAGTAGATTAAGAGGAAGATATGCAAAGGTTGAGTTATATTCATATAATCCTGCATCAAATATACCTGTTACTTCAAATTTCTTGGTTCTTATATTCAATGGTGAAACTATCTCTCTATACCCAAGACCCAAAAGGGTAACCGTATCACCGATATATGTCCGAAGTAAATCAGCGAGGTCTTTACCAAGAACAATACCATTAGCAAGTTTCCCTTTCACATTTTTTATCTCGCTCAATCCAGATACACCTCTTATTGCTATTCCCTCACAAGAATAGTCTGATTTTATCATTCCTTTTGAATAGATAGACGGTTTAACTGATATTACATAAGGAAGGTTCTTGATTTTATTTATAGCATCTTCATAATCGTCAATTGGTTCATTATAGAATTTAGATACTACTATATCTGGATTCGCACCTAATATTTTATCTATCAGGGTCTTATGAAATCCATTTTCCACAGACATCACGATAATAAGACAGGCAACTCCGACAAATACACCTCCAATTGATATCCAGGAGACAACTTTTCTGGATGTTCCCCTGGAGGATTTAAGGTATCTTTTGGCTATGAAGAATTCGTACGACATAGTAAAAAGTCAAAAGGTTAAAAAGTTTGAATCTCTGTAGCGTCGGGTCTCCGTACCCGACGAACACTTCTCTCGTCTGATACAGAGATCGGACGCTACATCTTTTTTTGTCCAAATCTTCTTGGTTTCACTGTTCTATCTATGAGCGGGGTAAAGCAATTCATAAATAAGATTGAGTACGAAACCCCTTCTGGATAGCCTCCGAGGAGTCTTATAGCTATAGTGATTAGACCACAACCCACTGCAAAAATCCATCTCCCCTCTTGTGTAATAGGTGAGGTTACATAGTCTGTTGCCATAAATAGAGCCCCTAAAAAGAGCCCACCTGAGAGGATATGGAAGATGGGGCAGGCTTTTGTAATTCCCGTATAATAAAAGATAGTAGAGAAAACAAGGACTGTTCCTATATATCCAAAAGGGATTCTCCAATCAATATAGCCTTTTATAATAAGAAATATTCCACCTATTAAGAGTAATATTACGGATGTTTCACCAATACATCCACCGACATTTCCTAAAAATAGACTTTTAAGGCAAACAGTAGAGTTTAGTCCATCTATAAGTGTCTCTATTTGAGGATAATTTTTTAGAATATTTAAAGGAGTAGCATTTGTAACTGCGTCTAAGTTTGAGAAACTTAGGGGGATTCCACTGATAGTGCTCCCTACAGGTCTTATAGGTGCTGTCCATTTTCCAGTCATTATAGATGGCCAGGATGCCATAAGAAATGCTCTGCCGGCAAGGGCAGGATTTATAAAATTATATCCCAATCCACCAAATACCTGTTTAACTACAAGTATAGCAAAAAAAGAGCCCACAATGGGGATAAATAAAGGGACATTTACTGGTAGGTTAAAGGCAAGAAGGATGCCTGTAAGTATAGCACTCCCATCAAAAATTGTGATTTTTCTTCGCATTATCTTTTGTGCAAGGTATTCTGTAACAAGGGCTGATGCACAGGCTGAAAGAGTTATAAAGACAACACGCATTCCGAAAAAATATACTGCACCAAAGAGCACAGGAAAGAGACTGAATATAACTGAATACATTATTCTGGAGGTAGATATATCTTTCCTTATGTGAGGAGAAGCAGATAGAGTAAGTTTAGTATCCATCTTGAGGTAATTACCTCTTGGCACTGTTTTTATTCACAATTTAACATTCTGTCAAGAAAAAAGGTTTGAAATCTTTTTCCTTGACAAATGTGCTTTTACTTTGCAAGAATAACTAAATACAAGAGTTTTGCAAATTTGCAAAAGACCTGTAAATATTTAAATCTCTGGATTTCAGGAATTTAATTTCAAGGAGGTGATTTTTGAAGTATATCTATTTCTTTGGGCAGGGCAAAGCAGATGGTGGGAAAGAACAGAGAGATTTACTTGGTGGCAAGGGTGCTGATCTGCACGAAATGACAAAGATTGGTATTAATGTGCCACCGGGATTTACTATCTGTACCGAGGTATGCAGTTATTATTACGAAAATAACAAAACATATCCTGAGACATTAAAAGAGGAAGTTCTGAAGAACTTACATAAATTAGAAAAGGTTATGGGAGAGAAATTTGGAGATTTTGATAATCCTTTAATGCTTTCTGTGCGTTCAGGCGCCAGGGTATCTATGCCAGGAATGATGGATACTATCCTCAATATAGGGCTAAATGATGAAATTGCAGACTCACTTGCAGAAAAATCTGATAATCATAGGTTTGTATATGATTGCTACAGAAGGCTCATCCAGATGTATGGAAATGTTGTCCTTGGTGTTTCTCACGCAAAGTTTGAGAGAAAATTAGAAGATAAAAAACAAGAAAAGGGTGTAAAACTTGATACAGGGCTTGATGAAGGTGCTTTAAGGAAGCTTATTCAAGATTATAAGGCAATAATAAAAGATTTTCCAGAGTCTCCCGTGGACCAACTCTGGGGTGCTATCTCCGCAGTATTTGAGTCCTGGAACACTAAAAGGGCAATAGAATATAGAAAACTCAATGAGATACCTGATACATGGGGAACTGCTGTCAATGTTCAGGCTATGGTGTATGGAAATATGGGCAAAGATTCTGCAACAGGTGTAGCATTTTCTCGTAATCCTGCAACCGGTGAAAATGTATTTTATGGAGAATGGCTTCCAAATGCACAGGGGGAGGATGTTGTCGCAGGTATTAGAACCCCTCAACCTATAAATATTATCCAGAAAGGTAAATCTGAACTTTCGTCATTGGAAGAGGAGATGCCAGAGATTTATAAACAACTGCTTTCTATAAGAGACAAACTTGAGCATCACTATAGAGATATCCAGGATATTGAATTTACCATACAGGACAAAAAACTTTTTATGCTCCAGACCAGAGTTGGAAAGCGAAGTCCTATTGCATCTGTAGAGGTAGCAGTTGATATGGTAAAAGAGGGGCTTATATCCAAAGAAGAAGCAGTAATGAGGGTTTCTCCACAGGATATAAATGCCCTGCTTCATCCTATGATTGACCCAAAGACAAAATTTACTTCAATTGCAAAAGGGCTCCCGGCATCACCAGGTGCGGCGACTGGCATGGTAGTATTTACTCCAGAAGAAGCTGTAGCATTAAAACATAGAAAGACAATCCTTGTGCGATTAGAGACATCTCCTGAGGATATTGCGGGTATGGCGGCTTGTGAAGGACTTCTTACGCAAAGAGGGGGAATGACATCACATGCGGCACTTATTGCAAGGGGAATGGGCAAACCCTGCGTAGTCGGATGCGAATCTATCTCCATAAATTATGAAAAAGAACAATTTACAACTGGTGGAACAGGTTTCCAGCATGTGGCTATTAAAAAAGGTTATATCATTACAATAGATGGCGCAACAGGGAATGTAATTAAAGGCGACATTCCCAAAATTCGTGCATCTGCTACAGATAAATTTAGGGAGATTCTCTCTTATGCAGACGAGATTAGAAAACTCGGTGTAAGGGCAAATGCAGACACACCTGATGCTGCAAAAATCGCAAGGAAGCTTGGTGCACAGGGAATAGGTCTATGCAGGACAGAGCATATGTTTTTTGGTGAAGACAGGATAAAGGCAATGAGGGAGATGATACTCGCAGATAGTGAAAAAGACAGAAGAGAGGCACTTTTCAAACTTTTGCCAATGCAAAAAGAAGATTTCAAGGGGATATTCAGAGCAATGGATGGGTTACCTGTAATAATAAGAACACTTGACCCACCCTTGCATGAATTCTTGCCGCATCAAAAAGAGCAGATAAAAGAACTTGCACAAGAGATGAGGATTTCGGAGGATGTTCTTCATGCCAAAATTTCATCTTTATCCGAGATTAATCCTATGCTTGGTCACAGGGGTTGCAGACTTGGTATATCCTATCCGGAAATAACAGAAATGCAAGCAAGGGCAATACTTGAAGCCGCCTGTGAAGTCCAAAAAGAAGGTATAAAGCCTATTCCAGAGATAATGATTCCTGTATTAGCAGAGTCAAAAGAATTCGACAATCAGAGAAAAGTAGTTGACAGAGTCGCAAATGAAGTAATGGAAAAGTACAATATGAAAATAGAATATATGGTAGGAACAATGATAGAGCTTCCAAGAGCCGCTCTTACCGCTGACCAGATTGCAAGGACTGCTGACTTTTTCTCTTATGGAACAAACGACCTCACCCAGACAACATTTGGATTTTCAAGGGATGATGTTGGTAAGATACTACCAGATTATATACAGAAAGGCATATTAAAACACGACCCATTCCGGAGAATTGACGAAATAGGTGTTGGAGACCTTATAAAGATAGGTATAGAAAGAGGCAGAAAGACCAAGCCAGCCCTTGAGATAGGGATATGTGGTGAGCATGGAGGAGAGCCACATTCAATAGCATTCTGTCACAGGGTGGGAATAGACTATGTCTCCTGTTCACCTTACCGAGTTCCTGTAGCGAGACTTGCCGCTGCACAGGCTGCGTTGAAATAGAAGAATTTTAGGAATATCTGTTATAACATCTCAGGAGTGAGGTTTTTTTAAAAAAATTTAGAGAGAGATAAAGGGAGAAATTTTTATCTTTTCTCTTGACATATTACTACAGTTCTTTTAATAATAAGAGAGAGGGTGAGTGGTGGAACGGTATACACGAGGGACTTAAAATCCCTTGTCCCATAAGGACTTGAGGGTTCAAATCCCTCCTCGCCCATCAGAACCTTTCTTCTCTTAATATCCTGCTGTCCAATTTTTCAAATTTGGTCTTTTCAACCGGTCCATGGAGATTGCAGAATTCTGTAGGTTCTGTGCCTTGTATAAAAAATTCATCCCTTTGATTGGGGCACTCTTTATTTGCAAGGAGTCCAGAGACATCACATATTTTTCGTTTTACAATTCCCGAAGGCATAGAAAAGGGTTCGGCAGGTTTATCCTCAAGGGCTTTTTTCATAAATTCTGTCCAGATAGGTAGGGCAAATCTTGCACCTGTTGCTCCTTTCATAATTCTTTTGGGTATATCATATCCCAACCATACGCAAGTAAGAAGTGAGGGAGTATAACCAATAAACCAGGCATCAGAATAATCATTAGTAGTTCCGGTCTTTCCAGCTGCTATTCTATTAAAACCACTGTACCTCACTCCCACTCCTGTTCCTTCATTCAATACACTTTCAAGCATTGATGTGACTATATAAGCAATCTGAGGTTTTATAACCCTTTCCCCGAAAGATTGGTTTTCGTAGAGTATCTCTCCATTCTTGTCAAGAATACGTTTAATCATATAGGGCTTGACCCTTATTCCGGTGTTTGCCAAGATAGCAAAGCCTGTTGCCATATCAAGGAGTGTTACGGAGTTTGAACCCAATGCAAGGGATATAACTGGCTCAAGTTCTGAAGATATACCCATCTTTTTTGCAAGTTCCATGACTTTTTGAGGTCCTATTTTCATAATAAGTCTAATAGCAACAAGATTCCTTGACTTTGCAATGCCTTTTCGTAGAGTTACAGGACCCAAAAATTTATGGTCATAATTATGCGGGGAGTAGATGGTATCACCTGCAGTTACAACTACAGGTTCATCAAGTATAATAGAAGAAGGTGTATAACCTGACTCAATCGCTTTCGTCCAGGTGAATGGCTTAAATGAAGAGCCGGGTTGCCTTTTCGCTTGAGTAGTTCTATTAAACATACTCTTTCCGAAATCTCTACCTCCAACCATTGCAAGAATTTCGCCTGTCTTTGGGTCTATTGCGAGTAAAGCTATCTGAAGAGAATCACTCACTGTATCACTCTCAAACTCATAAATCCTTGTAAGCCTTTCAATGCCATTTTTCGCACAGTCATCTGCGATTTTCTGAAGTTCCGGATCCATAGTGGTGTACATAGATATTCCTCCTCTATAAAGAACATCACTTCCAAATCTTTCTACAACCCATTTTCTTGTCTCCTCTAAAAAATAGGCACCTATCTTCTCATGAGTGGGTGGAAGAACTCCGAGTGGGGCATTTTTTGTGCGAAGTGCATCAGATTTGCTAATTATTTCCATATCTATCATCGTATTAAGAACTGATGCTCTCTGCTCAAGTGCCCGAGATGGATGTTTGAAGGGGCTATACTTCACAGGACCCATGGGAAGGCCAGCAAGAAGACTCAACTCAGTTAGAGTTAACCCTGAGATATTTTTTCCAAAATACCCCTGTGAAGCTGATTGAACACCATAAGCCCCATTTCCATAGTATATTTGATTGAAATACATATTTAGTATTTGTTCTTTAGAATAACAGGACTCAATTCTTATAGCAAGCAGTGCCTCTTTTAATTTTCTTATAAGAGTTATTTCTTGTGTTAAAAAAAGATTTCGTGCTAATTGTTGTGTGATTGTGCTTGCTCCCTGAACTACCTTGCCCTTAATTATATTAGAAATAGCCGCCCTCATAATTCCAAAGACATCAATTCCCCAATGAGTATCAAATTTCCTGTCTTCAATAGCAAGTGTTGTCTTAACGAAAATCTCTGGAATCTTCTTTAGTTCAACTGGGGTTCTTCTCTGTTCATAAAACTCGTGTATTAACTCGCCATTTTTTCCATATACTTGTGTGGAGATAGGTGGATTATACTCCTCAAGAAGTTCGACAGGTGGAAGTGTTTTCTCAAGGCATCTTACAAGAGAAAACCCAAAACCAAAAATAAAGGAATATATTCCCAAGCAGACTAAAAATATATTGCGCACAAGCGGTTGCTTGGTGTCATTGCGAGTCCCGATTTATCGGGACGAAACAATCTCATAGCTCCAATGATTGTTTTTGAGATTGCTTCGTCGTCCGTTAGCTAACGGACTCCTCGCAATGACACTCAGTGTTATTTAGCATTTATAATTTAGTCCGTTAGCTAACGGATAGCATTTTTGTATACTCCCATTTTTCCAAACTTCTCTATTCTCTTTTTTACAAGTTCATTTGGCTCTATTTTAGAAAGTTCATCCAGGGTTTCAAGTATCTCTTTTTTGAGTGTTTCTCCTGCTTTTTTATGGTCTCTGTGAGCACCACCTGGTGGTTCTTTAATAATTTTGTCTATTACTCCAAGTTTTAATAGTTCATCTGATGTTATTTTTAGCGATTCTGCGGCTTCGGGTGCTTTTGCACTGTCTCTCCATAGTATTGAGGCGCATCCCTCAGGAGAGATTACAGAATAGAATGCGTATTCCATCACGGCAATCTTATCTCCGACTCCAATACCTAATGCCCCGCCTGAACCTCCTTCTCCTATTATAATGATAATTACAGGAACGGGGAGTGTGGACATCTCTCTTATGTTATAAGCAATTGCCTGTGCCTGACCTCGTTCTTCTGCACCAATGCCAGGATACGCTCCAGGGGTATCTATAAGACATACGATGGGTTTGCCAAACCTTGCTCCCAATTTCATTACTCTTATAGCTTTCCTATAACCATCGGGATGTGCCATCCCAAAATTACGTCTGAGTTTCTCTTTAGTAGTCCTTCCCTTTTCGTGACCTATAAGAACAACTGATTTATCTCCAATCTTTCCTATGCCTGCAATTATGGCGGTATCATCCCTGAAAACACCATCTCCGTGAGTTTCAAGGAACTCATCCATTATTAATTTAATATAGTCTGATGTATAGGGTCTATCCGGATGTCTTGCAAGTTGAATTCTCTGCCATGGTGTGAGATTTGAGTAGATATTCTGTCGTAAATCTTCTGCCTTTTTCTCAAGATTTTCAATTTCTTCTTTCAAACTTATATTTTCATCAGAGGCAAGGGTCTTGAGTTCTTCTATCTTGCGGTCTAAATCAATTATAGGTTTTTCAAAATCAAGATAAGCCATTTAAAGATAGTTAAGAGTTTAGAGTTCAGAGTTAAAAGATTTTTAAAATGATGAGCTAAGAGTAAAGATATGACTTGAGCCAATGTCAAGTTTATAAGGATTATAACAATAGTCAAGATTGAATCTGTTAAATTTGACACCAAAGCCAAAAGTGAACGGTTGTGTGTCGTGATTTTTTACAACTGCTTCTTCATCATACATTAATCTGTGTCCCATTCTTAGAAAGAAATCAGGTAAAAAGGAGTATTCAATGCCCATATTTGCTCCAAGGACCTGGTCGCAAGGTTTTTCAAACTCAAGCAAAAACAGAAAGTTCCAGAAAGATATGCTTGACCCGAGTTCTATTGTAAATGGCAATGCTATATTTTCGGGATTTTCTATACGGAATTTCTGTTTTGGTCCCACATTGTCAAACACAAGAGAGATGGGGATATTAGGTTTAATATTATACGAGAGTCCAAAATCAAGAGCCCAGCCATGAAGGCTATTTATGTAAATCCGTTCATAGATATACTTGAATGTGGCTCCTATATGTAGAGACCCCCCAAGGTCTCTCGCATAAGAAAGAAGAATAGCAGTATCGTATGCTCTATATTCTCCAATAGAATCTTGAGTTTCAGTGTATAGTTCTATTCCATCTACAAAGAGTCCCAAGGCTCCAACTCCATATGCATTTTTATTCTTTTTCATAGAAATGCTTATAAATTCATATCTTATACCTTGAAAATGTATACTATGAGTAAAACTTGCTCCTGCTGATTTATCACGGATAAGACCTGCAGGGTTCCAGTAAGTGGATAAGGGACCTGTAACTGATGAAGAGTATGCATTACCCAATGCAATTCCTCTTGCTCCTGCTCCAAGTCTTAGATAAGCAAGACCTACATTATCTTTTTTCTCAGTTATAAAATCTTTCAGGCTATTAGCAAGAACAGAAGTAGTAAGTAGTAAGTAGTAAACAGTAAGTAGCCAGAATTTAGTAGGTTTGAGTCCTAATCTATCCATTTTATTACATTTGATTATTATAAAGATTGAGAGATGTCAAGAGATTTTGGAATTTTATTTGACATCCGTCATTTTTCTAACAGCAGTTTTTCTATTATATCTTCTGTTTTTATCTCCTCTGCGTTGGCGTTAAAATTGGTGATTATCCTGTGTCTTAATACTGGCATAGTTACATATCGTATATCATCTATAGAGGGTGTATGTCTTCCCTCTAATACACATTTCGCCTTTGCTCCAAGAGTGAGATATTGTGAGGCACGAGGACTTGCACCCCATTGCACCCAATCTTTTATATATTGTGGACAATTTGAATCAGAACCTGGTCTTGTAAGAGCAACAAGCCTTACAGCATGTTTTATTAGAGCATCTGATACAGGCACACTTCTCACAAGTCTCTGTAATTCTAAAATCTCCTTTCCAGTGAGGACTTTCTCCACCTGTGGTGTATATGCACTCGTAGTAGTTTGCACGATTTGTTCTTCTTCTTTTTCTGAAGGATAACCTATTCCTATTTCAAACATAAATCTATCAAGTTGGGCTTCTGGCAAAGGATAAGTGCCTTCCTGCTCAATTGGATTCTGGGTAGCAAGGACAAAAAATGGTTTTTCAATCTTATAAGTTGTGCCTGATGCTGTCACTTCATATTCCTGCATTGCTTGTAGAAGTGCAGATTGTGTTTTCGGTGGGGTTCTATTAATTTCATCTGCAAGGATGATATTAGCAAATACGGGACCTTTTATAAATCTGAATGTTCTTTTGCCTGTATTGATATCTTCTTCAAAGATATCGGTTCCTGTAATATCAGATGGCATAAGGTCAGGGGTAAATTGTATTCTCTGGAATGATAAAGAGAGGACATTTGCTAATGTATTTACAATGAGGGTTTTGGCAAGTCCTGGGACGCCAACAATAAGGCAGTGTCCACCTGCAAGAAGTCCTATCAAGAGCTGATTGATAACCTCATCCTGACCTACAATTACCTTTTTTATTTCCGTTAGTATCTTTTCTCTTGCCTCTTTTAATTTTTCAACAGCCTCAATATCGTTCATTAGTACATCAATATATATTGACCATTTTTCAAATTGTCAAGATTTTTTATTTTTGTCCTCTTGTATGCGTCTGCAACCAGGCTATGAGATAATCAAATACCTCCTGTTGCCCCAGTTCGTTGTGGATTTCGTGGTAGAAGCCCTTCCAAAGTTTGAAGGTGCAATCGCTGGGCACACAGTCGGCGAATTGACGGCTGGCCTCAGCAGAGGTCAAGCGATCGGCACTGCCGTGCATGAGTAATAAAGGGAGCGGGAATTGAGCAGCGTGCCACAGTGCCCACTGGGCAGCCTGTCGCACACTCACAAACATACGGACCGAGATGCGGTCATGAACAAGTGGGTCGTTTTCGTAAGTTCGCACTACCTCAGGGATATGAGAGAGTGCCTTGGTATCCAACCCAGTTGCCAGAGAGAGTGTAGGCCATAGATTGTTCATAATATACCCCATGGCTACTTTCCAAGCAGGAGGCTCAAAAGCCAAGCAGAGATCGGCTCCAGTTGCGATTACCCCAACCAGTTGGGGCTGGCGACGTAGGGTATAATTGAGCACCAGACTACCTCCCAGGCTGTGGCCATAAAGGAATCGTGGTTGGTTGGGAAAACGCTTCTCAGCTTCATCCAGCAAATGGGCAATATCATCCATCAAGGCTTCGTAGGAAGGCGTATGCCCACGCTGTCCCTGGGATTTGCCATGGCCTCGCAGGTCAAAACCTAACAGGACATAACCTGCCTGAGTCAGCGCCTCAGCAACATGAGTATAACGTCCGCTATGCTCTCCTATACCATGCACCAGGCAGACTACTGCCTCAATTTCGGCTTCTGGTTGCCAACCCTGAGCAAAAAGTTGCAATCCGTCGGCTGTTTGCCATTCAAATTCAAAGAGGCTTGTCTCGTAGTGTTTTATATTACACCTCAATCAATCTTTTACAATCAAATTACCAATTCTTCTAATAAAAAAGAATCCATATCCCCATGCTAAGGGCAACCAGAGAGGTATTCCAAAAAAAGAACCCTGGTCCCAATACTGCATTTTATATATCCCACTGAGACCTATCTCCACAAAAAATCCAATAATAGTTCCCAAGGTGAATAGCAACCATTCCTTAGCATAATACTTGATTAAAAAATTCAACACCAATAAGAGAATAACACCAAAACTGACGACAAACTCATTCCTTATAAAAAAAATCCCAACAAAAGCAAGAATTAGAAAAAACAACTGAGTGAAAACTTCAAAAAGTAACTTCTTTTTACTCAATTTCATACTTCAAAGAAAGAAGTCTCTTTATTCTCTTTGGCGGTCTAATTATAAAAACAACAAGGGTAAAAACAGCAAGAGTTGCTGTAGGAATTATTATCATTACAGGATTTATATCAGGATAGACTAATTTCTCTATATAGTAAACTATGAACGAACCAGGGTAAGTCAATTCGGGGTTGTATCTTGCTCTTAAGGTATTTTCCATTATCGTCAAAGGACAATATTGTCTCAAGACTGCCAAAAGTCCAATATAGACTATACCAAAAAGATGCAAAGTTCTAAATAGCCATCTATCAAGGAACTTAGGGTTTAAAAAACTTTTTAAAGTAAGGAAAAATCCTAAAAATATAAAGAGTATCACTAAAAAATGTGTAATCACAATTATATCTGCAAGAATTTTATAGACCATTTTTATGAATTAGTTGATTATTCTTGTAAAAGGCTATCTGGTGATTCTTCTGGATAGTAACGATGAAGGTCAAATGCCTCAATGCTTGCCTTTATAAATGCCCGCACTCCCTGTGTAGCAAAGTTCTTCACTTTATGGAAAAGATAATCCTGCTCCTGTCTTTTTATCTCTGTTTCAGGAAAAACAGAGGTGTATATTTCTATAAGCCTTTCAAATATCTCTTTGAAATCAGAAAGATTTAACTTCAAAAGATAGGTATGTATTCCTTTATCTCCAATTGTATCAAGGATATTCTGATATACCGATAGGACTGTAGGAGTAAAAGCCAGAACAAGGAAAATATTAGAGGGATTTTTGTATAGATATGGAGTCATACAGGTTCTAACTCCTCTGTGAATAAGTATATGATTACCTGTATCTTCTACATACGCATTCAACCATTCATCTTTTCTGATTTGTTGAGAAGAAAGTGTTGTTGGTATTTCTCCAAGTGCTGTGAGAGCAAGACCTTTAAAGAAATTCACTCCTCTATCAAGACTTACAGTTC
>JAUWAR010000046.1 GCA_030601965.1 bacterium
GTGGTCTTCACCTCTTATAATATGTGTGATTCCCATTTCGTGGTCATCAATACAGCAGGCAAAGTTATAAGTTGGGCTTTTATCCGATTTCATAACCACGAAATCCTCAATATCTTCTGAACTCCTCTTTAATGTCCCGTGGATTTTATCCTCAAACATAACAATACCATCAGGCACAAAAAACCTCAGTGCATAGTTTTGAGTTTTGAGTTTTGAGTTTTGAGTTTCTGAAAGGCATTTTCTATCATATTTCCACGCCTTACCCTGTGCCATTATAATCTTTCTTCTCTGCTCAAGTTCTTCATGAGAACAATAACACCTATACACAAGTTCTTTATTTTCTGACTCTTCTAAGTATTTCCGATAAATATTAAATCTTTTTGATTGGAAAACAGGTTGTTCGTCCCATTCAAGACCCAGCCATTTAAGACTTTCAAGGATTACATCTATCATTTCATTGCTTGACCTTTTCAAGTCTGTATCTTCAATACGCAGAAGAAACTTGCCATTTTTATTTCTTGCAAAGAGAAAGTTAAACAGAGCAGTTCTTGCGGTTCCCACATGCAGAAATCCAGTAGGAGATGGAGCAATTCTTACTTTTATTTGTTGCATAAATATAATCTTATTCTTTATTCTTGAAATTTGTCAATAAAAAATCTTGACAATAAGAAGAAGTAGGAAGTAGGAAGTAGGAAATAGGAAGTAGGAGATAGAAAATTTTTTACTTCTTCACTTCTCAGTTCTCCACTTCCCACTTTAGAAAAGGAGGATGGAATGAATGTTTTGGCATATGTGCTTATAAAAGTCAAATCAGGGGCAGTTGAGAAGGTAGTCAAGGCACTTATGAAACTTCCACACACAAATAATGTGCATATGGTTACAGGTGTTTATGATATAATTGCCACTATTACAGTATCCGACCTCCAGAAATTAGGAGAAGCAGTGGCAGAGAAAATCCACGAGTTGCCTGGAGTAAGTTCAACAGTAACCTGTATAGTGATAGGATAAAATACCTAAATGTCTAAACGCCTAAACACCTATCCGTTAGCTAACGGATTAGGCATTTTGGATTTTTAGGTATTTACTTACATAAGTTCTACAGGGTCTATATCTATTGTAACAGATTTGATAGTATCTGCTATTTGCTTAAGGAGAGAAGGGTCTATCTTTTCTGATTTGATGAGGAAATGATACCTTAATTTTCCTTTTTTCTTTTGCATAGGACAGGAAACAGGACCCAGATAGTTAATATTCTTTTCATTAAGTTCTTGTTCAACTTTCCCAAGAGTTGTATCAACTTTATTTCCCTCCACTAATATTCTGGTAAGATGTGAAAAAGGAGGATAGTTTAGCTCCTTTCTTCTTTGTTTCTCTTGTTGATAAAAGGTCTCAAAACTGGTGTGAATAAGAGCCTGTATCATGTAGTTATCAGGATTATAAGTCTGAATGACTACTTCTCCTTCTGGATTTATCCTGTTTATGAATGACATGATAAGACTAAACGTAGTCTCTGATGACCTGAAATCAGGAATAGATAATCCAATATCTGGTGATATTATACTCATTAGTTTCACATCTTCAAGTTGTTGTTCCCTTCTAATTATTTGAGTACCGAGAACTATACCAATATTTTCACCTTTGAATTTTTTATCTTTTATCCTTTCAGTTTTTATCGTATCAAGGTCCATCCGAATAATACTTGTCTTTGGAAATAAAATCTTAAGTTTTGCCTCTAATTTCTGTGTGCCTGGACGCGGGTAAAAAATACCTGTACTATTGCAGTTCTTACACCTTGTTTTAACGGGCTCGTTATATCCACATAGATGGCACATAAGATGGTTGATAGTTGATAGTTGATGGTCTTCACTACTTACTCCATACTGCTTGCTACTTACTACTTTATGGTATCTAAGTATAGTATCACATCTTGGGCATACAGGAGTATAACCACAATTCCTGCAAGAAATTGCTGAAAATCCCTTTCTATTGAGAAGAAGCAAGATTTTTTCTCTTTTTTCAAGGGATGTCTTTATTTTATTTTTTAATTTTTCTGATAGAAGATAGTCTTTTTCTTTCTTCATATCTATTGCAGATACTTTTGGATAAGTTCTCTTCTCTTCTACTTTTATGAGTTTATACTTTCCCGTTTCAGCATTGTAATAGGACTCAATTGATGGTGTATCACTCCCTAATAAACAGTAGCATTTTTGCTCCTTTGCTCGCATTATTGCGACATCCCTTGCAGAATATCTGGGCTTTTGTTTGTCTTTATAATCCGGGCTTTGCTCTTCATCTATAATAATAAGTCCCAAGTTCTTGAATGGAGCAAATACACAACTCCTTGTTCCAATTGCAATTTCACACAAACCCATTTCGAGCTTTAACCATTCCTCTTCTCTTTTCTGCCTGGGTAGTTCCGAGTGAAGTACTGCAATATTATCTGTAAATTCTCCTTTCAGTCTGCCAAGCACAGAGGGGATAAGAACAATCCGTGGAACAAGAAATATACAGCCCATCTTTAGAGTCAATACTTTTTTCATTGCCTGAATATAGACCTCCATTCTTTTGTCTTGTGATGCAGTAACCAGGAAAACCTTGTTAGTTAAAGGCTGATGAGCGTCTTTCAGAACTTGCCTGCCGGCAGTCAGGGATGGAATAGGTTGAAAATCGGGTTTTGGAGAGGTCTCAATTATATTCTTTTGTTTAAGTGTTCTTAATGCACTGGCAGAAGGAATCTCCTCCTTGTTAATTCCATACAATCTTGTAAGAAGATGCTTATACAATAATCTTTGTTTTTGTGCAAGTGGAGGTGGTGGGAAATTTACTGGTCTTAAATATCTTTTTTCTCTTGTAAAAAGTGGCACAATGGCATCAAATGCCTCAGAAGCCGAGGCGACATAATAGTCTGCCATCCATAAACCGAGCTTAAAAAGGTGGGCAGTAATAAGTGGAGAAGGGTATAGAACTTCTATAACGGACTTTAAATTCTGTTTTGCTGTCTCTTCTTTTAGTTCTATCACATAACCCATCTCTTTTCTATCACGAACAGGCACTATTACACCAGAGCCCTTTTGTATCTCTTGTTTCAGATTATCTGGGATTTGATAGGTAAAAATTTTGTGTCTAACTGCAACATCAGCAAACATATCTTCGACTGTCATTGCGAGTCCCGATTTATCGGGAAGCAATCTATTTTGAGTTTGCTGTATTAGAATAAAAATGTCAACAAAAAAGACTTGACAAAGTCCTATTATATTATCATTTCTTGATTCAAATAGCCTTTTTGACTTGTGTGAAGAGGTAAGAAATAAGAAATTGGTCTACTAACTATGCCAACCTACGAATTTAAGTGCAATAGATGTGGATATGAGTTTGAAGTTTTTACAAGTATTCGCCTCAGGCGGAAGACGACCTGTCCAAAATGCAAGAGTCGTCATATTACCCAAGTTCTGAGTAGCTTTTATATGAGGGGAAGTTCAGGTTCCAGTTGCGATACCTGTAGCGCGACTACTTGCAGCACCTGTTCAGTTAAAGGATAGGAGAAAAGATGTGCAAACTTATCTCTATAATTGTTCTTGTTACGGGATTCTTAACCTTTGGTTGTTACAAAAAGGGACAAGTCTTGCCAGAGCAAAAGGACTATTCTGATATCACTGCTCAAGAACTTATGGAGGAGATTGAACGAGGTGAGAAATTTGTCCTGGTGGATGTAAGAACACCAGATAAATATGCCGAAGGTCATATAAAAGGCGCGATACTCATTCCACATACTGAGATAGAAACGAGGTATAAGGAGGTATCCAAGAGGTTTGGCTGAAAATGTAGAACCGCAGTAGTTTACTGCCATCGTGGAAAGAAGAGCCCAACAGCATGTAAGACACTCACAAAATTGGGTCTCAGGCGAGTTAAGAATCTGGTTGGTGGCATCAAGGTATGGAAAAAAGCAGGTGGTGAAGTTGTGAAAGAGTAAAATGTTTACTTTAAAAATCGTTGATTTTTTAGTTGTATTTAAGGATTACTTTATTGAAGTTTTACCAGCTCTCCTGATAGGGTTCACTCTCAGTGGATTGATTCATGAATTCGTGTCCATAGAGATAGTAGAAAGACATCTTGGAGGACAGGGACTGAGGCCAATTGTTTATTCTACTATTGTAGGGACATTTCTGCCTCTTTGCTGTATAGGAGCCCTACCTGTAGCTATAAGTTTTTATAAAAAGGGGGCACGACTGGGGCCTGTGCTCGCATTTCTGGTAGCTACACCAGCCACTTCTGTTACTGCTCTTTTAGTCTCTTATTGGATACTGGGTCCAAAATTTACAGGTTTTCTCTTTTTCTCAGTAATTTTGATGGGCCTGGTTATAGGAATTATTGGCAACTCTCTCAAATTTAAGCCGAGCACTTCTCCAAGTGAAGAGACCTGCCCAAACTGTGCCCAAGCAATAAAACTGTGTAAATGCGGGAAGTTAATGGGAGAAAGAGTAAAGGCTGTTTTCCAATTTGCCTTTATTGATATGCCGAAGGATATTGGTCTTGAATTACTATTAGGTTTGGTCCTGGCTGCAGGGGTTTCGGTAATTGTCCCTGTTGGTAGGGTTATTAACATATATTTAGCTGGAAATTGGGGATACTTGTTCGGTCTTGGCTTTGGATTAATTATGTATATCTGTTCCACAGCAAGTGTCCCTCTGGTTGATGCATTATTATCACAAGGGATGAATATTGGTGCAGGTATGATTTTGCTTTTAGTAGGACCCATCACCAGTTACGGAGCTATTTTAGTCTTGAGAAAGGAATTTGGTGGGAGAATTTTATTGATGTATTTAGGAGTTATCTGTCTTCTTTCTTTAATTTTGGGCTATGTTTTTCATTTAATTTAATATGGAAGCAAAAGTTAAGTGGATAGCTAATATGAAATTTGTAGGAGAGGATACGTTAGGGCATACTGTATTGATGGATACAAGACCTGAAGTAGGTGGAGAAAATAGTGCTTCAACCCCCATGGATCTTCTGCTTATAGCATTAGGTGGATGCACTGGGATGGATATTGTCAGTATTTTGCGAAAGATGAAGATTGAGTTTAAATCTGTAGAGATAGAAATTAGGGGAGAAAGAGCATCTGAACCCCCAAGGGTTTATAGAAAAATAGAACTTGTATATAAAGTAAAAGGGAATAATATTCCAAATGATAAGGTAAAAAAAGCCGTAAAACTTTCGCAAGAAAAGTATTGTTCAATATCAGCAATGCTCAGGCCAACAGTAGAGATAAGTTATACTGTGGAGATAAAATGAGTGCTACAGCATTTCATAAATATGGATAAAAAGAAAGTCAGGAAAGTTGTAAGAGAAACATACGGTAAAATTGCCCAAGTCCAGGGAAATTGTGGATGTGGTCCCAGCTGTTGTGGGACAGATACAAAACAATTTGCCAAATCAATTGGGTATACAGAGGAAGAATTAGAAAGTATTCCTCAAGAGGCTAACTTAGCTCTCAGTTGTGGAAATCCTACAGCCTTGGCCAGCCTTAAAGAGGGTGAGATTGTCCTTGACCTTGGTTCAGGTGCTGGATTTGATTGCTTTCTGGCTGCAGCCAAGGTTGGCCAAAAAGGGAAAGTTATTGGAGTAGATATGACTCCTGAAATGATTGAGAAAGCAAGGGATAACGCAAAGAAGAATGGGGTTGAGAACGTTGAGTTTAGACTTGGAGAGATTGAGAATTTACCTGTGGCGGACAACTCGGTTGATGTTGTTATAAGTAATTGTGTTATTAACTTATCCGCTGAAAAGCCGAGAGTTTTTCAAGATATCTACAGGGTTTTAAAGCCAGGTGGCAGGATAGCGATTTCCGATATTGCTCTTAAAAGAGAATTACCTGATAAGGTTCGCCAAAGTATTGAAGCTTATGTAGGTTGTATCGGAGGAGCGATACTTATTGATGAATACAAAAAGATTGTGGAAGCGTCTGGATTGGGAGATGTAAGAGTTACTATCAAAGGCACATCTGCTTGCATCGATTCTAACACAAAAGACCCGATAGGTAGAGCTATCTTAGATGGTTTGGGGGATGGTAAATCTCTTGAGGAGTATGTGGTTAGTGTTTATGTAGAGGGACATAAATGATTCCAAACTATCGATTTGAGTAGAGATAAGTTATACCACTGAGATAGAACCCACCAAATAAAATCTTCATTTTTATTTATTTTTTTCTTGACATTGATATTTCTATATGCGAATATAGGCATATAACATAAGGGGGCAAAATGCGTGATTTGATAAGGATATGTAAGTCTATTTCTGATGAAACAAGGATAAGAATTGTGAAGGTCTTGTTGGAAAGAAAGAGTCTTTGTGTTTGTGAGATAATGCAGGCCCTCAACATAACTCAGACCCGTGCTTCAAAGAACCTGAGGATTCTTAAAGATGCGGGATTTGTACTTGACAAAAGAAAGGGATCATGGGTGCACTATTCAATAAACAGGAAAATGCCTGAACCATATATAAAGATGCTATCAAAACTCTTAAAGCAGTCACTCAATGACGATGAAGGCATACTGAAAGATAAAAAGAGGTTGAGTGAGGTAGTCAAATTAGGAGAGGTATCCAAGTGTAAAGGAAGATAGGATGGTACTCAAATTATTACAAGGCGGAGTAAGTGCATTATTAGATTATCTTTCAGCGCATGTGTTGACGTGCTTGGTACCTGCATTCTTTATCGCTGGTGCCATTAGTGTTTTTATGTCTCAGACAGTGGTACTTAAGTATTTTAGTGCTCAGGCAAAGAAATGGGTATCTTACAGTATTGCTTCAGTTTCTGGCACCATATTAGCAGTTTGCTCCTGCACAGTTCTGCCATTATTTGGTGGAATTTACAAAATGGGTGCCGGTATTGGTCCTGCTGTTGCATTTCTTTATTCTGGTCCTGCTATAAATATTCTGGCTATTGTGTATTCTGCAAGGCTTCTGGGATATGACCTGGGACTGGCAAGATTTGTTGCAGCAGTGCTCTTTTCAGTGGTCATCGGCCTTATCATGGCAACAATATACAAACGAGAAGAGCAAGATAAGGTAAAACAGGCTGTTATTATGCCAGACGCAGAGGGTTCAAAGAGTTTATGGAAATTGCTCGTCTATTTTGTGTTGCTCGTGGGTATTCTGATTTTCGGAGCGTCAAAACAGTGGATTATTACGGGTATTCTTATAGCAATATTGCTTGTTATCCTGCGTCTCTGGTTCGTAAAAGATGAAATTGTGGAGTGGCTTGGTGCTACATGGAGGTTTACAAAACAGATGTTTCCACTACTTCTTATTGGGGTGTTCATTGCCGGTATATTGAGAGTTATCGTTCCTGAATCAATAGTTTCTAACTGGGTTGGTGGAAATAGCATACGCTCAAACTTCATTGCTTCTATTTTTGGTGCACTTATGTACTTTGCTACGCTTACTGAGGTTCCAATCATAAAAGCATTTATGGAACTCGGCATGGGAAAAGGACCCGCGCTGGCGTTACTTCTTGCTGGTCCTGCACTCAGTTTGCCAAATATGCTTGTGATTAGGAGTATAATGGGAGGCAGAAAGACATTGATATACATTTTGCTTGTGGTAATAATGGCAACATTTACGGGGCTTGTTTTTGGTACGATTGTATCGTAAGCCTCAAGGATGGGAGGTGTTTATGAAGATAGAGATTCTGGGGCCCGGTTGTTTCAAATGTCAAACAACAGCTGCCAATGCTGAACAGGCTATCAGAGAATTGGGTATTGATGCTGAGATTGTGAAAGTAGAGAAGATAGACGAAATTATGAAATACGGTGTAATGATGACTCCTGCTTTAGTAGTTGACGGTGAAGTTAAAGTTGCTGGTAAGATTCCATCAGTGGAGGAGATAAAGAACTGGATTAAGTAACAGAGAAGAGAATATGGACGAGAAATGTCTTTGTGAGCAAACAGAGGTTCTGCTTTTCCCAAAATTAGATAATGGATTGAAGCGGAGGGGGAGGAAAGATAATAAGGTGTCTTTATGAAACGCATTAAGTTCACTACAATATCCTGTTTTTCGTTTTGTGTTTTATCTTGCCGCTGGTAATTATCTTTTTACTTGCTTACAAGGGGATGACTTCGGAGCGCCTGGCCGTTTTCTGGACAAAGAAAGGCAAAACGGTGAAGCTTTTGATGGCTATCGTGTTTTTCTGTTTGGCGGGACTTTTGATATTTTATATTGTTTAAATAGTGGATGAGATTAAGCATAAACAGGAGGAGGGAGACATGACGAAAAACAAATTGAGCAAGCTAATATTTGTTGGTGTTTTAGTAGTAATTGTAGCTTTTGTAATTCTTATGAAAAATAGGACTGAAAAAGAAAAAGATGCAGAAGAAGTTGTTTTAGAAGAACTACAAAGTCAACCTGAGACATTAGAACCCACAAAAAAACATAAAACAGAAAGTGTAATCCAACCAAGAGAGGAGCAGCGAACAGTAAAAATTGATAAAGATGTAATTGCTGTGGTCAATAATTTCAAGATTACAAAAGATTACTTCGAAGATAGATACCAGTCATTACCCCCAGAATATAAAAGTACATATGGGAAGGATAAAGAGGGGTTTTTAACCCAACTGATAGTAATGGAACTTCTATATCAAGAGGCGGGAAAAAAGGGATTAGGCAAAGACTTAGATGACATAAATGATATAGAGCAAAGAAAAGAGGGGGCAATAGAAAAATTGATTGCAGATATCACCGAAAAAATACAGATATCGGAAACCGAAATGAAAAGTTTCTATAATGCTCATATAAGTGAAATGAGAGGTGCCAGTTTTGAACAGGTTAAACCTACCATAAAGAATTACCTCATCCAGCAAAAGCAAGGGGAAGTTATAGACCAATATATTGAAGATTTAAAGAATAAAGCAGATATAGTAAAAAATGAGGAGTGGATTAAGAAACAGCAAGCACTAAGACCTAAAAACCCTCTCGATGTGGCATTGAAAAGCAGAAAACCTACTGTGCTGGACCTTGGTGCAGGATATTGTGTACCCTGTAAGATGATGAAACCTATCTTTGCCGAATTGGAAAAGGAATGTAAAGGGAAAGCAAATATAATATTATTAGAAATCTCCGGATATAGAGAATTGGCAAGAAAATATCGTGTAAGGGTAATACCGACACAAATATTTTTTGATAAAGATGGCAAAGAATACTGGCGACATGAAGGTTTTCTTTCAAAAGATAAGAT
>JAUWAR010000130.1 GCA_030601965.1 bacterium
ATGTCATATCCAACTCCTCCTGGTGAAATTACTCCATTTTTTACCTCAATGCCTGCGACGCCTCCTATTGGAAAGCCATAACCCCAATGAATATCAGGCATAGCTAATGAATATCCGACAATACCAGGGAGATGTGCCACATTCATAACCTGTTTTGTTGTCTGTTCCATATTCATATGTTTAATCAACTCTTCATCGGCATATATGAGTCCAGGGACTCTCATATCTCCTGTCTTCTCAATAAGCCACCTATAATTATCAAGTTTTTTGAGTTCCATTATTACCCCCTTTGTAGGGGTTTGATTTATCAAACCCCGATACCTTTTTGGGTCGCATAAATGCGACCCCTACCAATTAAATTTTGATGGTCGGATGTCTCTTAATACAAGACCTCCATCTTGCTTTATAGAGTAAAGGATATCAAGTTTAAGAGGTTCTCCATCGCGATGTATAGGGATATATTCTTTACCTTTATAAGGAATATCTATTTCTCTTTCTCCCGGTAAAAGGAGTCTATTCCCTTCTTGTTTGAGACTCACATCTTTTGCCAGAAATATGGGTTTAGGATTACCACTACCAAAAGGTGCGAGTTTTCTCATGTCTTTGATTACAGAAGGCGTGATATTTTCTGGAGAGAGAATACTATCTATATCAAAGTGTGGCTCGGAGTCTATTATCTTATCCTTTGAATATTCAAGAAACTTCTGGATAAAGGTATCTGCATCTTCTTTTAATTTAAAACCACATGCTTTTTTATGACCTCCAAAGGCTTTAAGAGTGGAGGAGCAATATTTCAAAGCCTCAAAGAGGTTGAAATTTTTTGGTGCCCTTCCTTCGCCTTTATTTTTTTCTCCTATTACTATTGCGGGTTTTTCATATCTGTCTTTAAGTCTTGAGGCAAGGTAGCCAGCAAAGCGAGAAGGTATATTGTAATCAACAAGAAAAATCACTCCCTTGTCTATGCATTCAGTTACTAAATTCCTATATAGCTCCCTTGCGGTATCTTGCCATATTTTACTCTCTGATAATAGTTTCCTTCCAATTCTATTTGCCTCTTGCGTATTTTTGGCAAGTAAAAGGTCATATCCGATATATCCTTTAGACACACCTCTGCCAGCAGAAAGGACAGAAACGGCTTTTTTAATCACATCATCAATAGTTTTTATCTTTCCCAATGCTTTTATACCAGGAGATGCAGTATCCTGGATAGCATTAAGTCCAGACTTAGCAAGTATTCTATTTTCTCCTGTAATCGGCACTCTATCTGCAACACTACCAAGCAGGACAAGAGGAGTAAGACTTTCAGGATAAAAGGGTTTGCGTAATCTTTCTGATAATGCCTGAACAAACTTATATGCTACACCAACACCTGCAAGGTTTTTGAATGGATAATTACTGAGTTTAGGATTTACTAAAAAAGGAAAAGTTTCCATTATTTCATGATGGTCTGTTATGATGCAGTCTATTCCAATGTTCTTTGCAAAGAGAACTTTTTCCTTATCCCGTGAGCCACAATCTGCTGTGATTATAACACTTATATTTTGTTCTTTTGCTTTCTGTATCCTTTTGATTGATAATCCAATTCCATCTTTATCCCTATTTGGTATATAGTAGTCTGTGTCCACTCCCATAGATTTAAGTCCTTGTTTGAGACAGACAGTAGAGGTAGTTCCATCTGCATCTTCATCTCCCCAAATAAGTATCTTTTCATTATTTTTTATTGCCTGTTCTATCCTCATTACTGCTTTATTCATATCATTTAACAAAAAAGGACTGTGTAGATTTTCAATCTGTGAATATAGGAATTTGTTAATTTCTTCAGGGTCTAAAATTCCTCTTCCAACAAGAATGCGGAGAGTGAGCGCACTTTCCCCTGTTTCTTTTACGAGATTATCTACAATCTTCTCGTCTATTTCTCTTATGCACCATTTCTTTTCCATATCCAGATATTTTTAAAGTTTCTGTGTTGCACAATAATAAGTTTACGCATTTTTGCAAGTTCAAGAATTGCAATGAAACTTAAGATTACACCGAGAATAGATTTCTCTCTTTGTATTAAATCTCTGAAATTTATTTTTTCGGTAGTTAAGATTTGCATGATTTCTTCCATTTTCTCTTCAATTTTAAACTCCTCCTGCTCAAATTCAAGTAGAGAGACTTTTTTATATTTTTTCATTACATCCTCAAGAATTGGAAATAGGTCTATTTTTTCTGAAGTGGAAGGAGAGAAGTGAGAAGTAGGAAATGAGAATAGAGGTCTTGAGTAAAGGGTTCGGGCATACTTTTCCTGTTCAGATAAAAAAACTACTATTTTCTCCAACTCTTGTTTTTTCTCCTGATATCTTAACGGTTGGCTGTCTTGATAGGTATCTTCTTCTATATTTAAGTGTAAAAGTGCCCTAAGTTTCAAGTTTTGGAGTATACAGAATATTTCAAGGACTTTTATAACGGACATCAGGTCAAACAAATTATCCCGATGTAGCCCAGAGAGATATTGCGCCATTGTTTTCTCAATAGAGAGTTTCTCTATATCTATTTTATCTTCTTTTGCAAGCGAAAGTATAAGTTCAGGAGACTCCATAAATCAGATACCTAAAAGTCCAAAAATAGGACATCAAACACCTAAAATCCAAAATTCCTAAATACCTAAAGAAAAAACCACCCAAATATTTAGGTGTTTAGGTATTTAGGCATTTGATTTAATATTTAGGTGTTTAGGCATTTAGGTATTTAAGTGTTTAAAAAATCACTGAACCTGATAGTCTTTTGCTGGTTCCAAGTTCATGAAACTGAAGGGCATAATCTATCTTGAAATTCCTATAAATCAGTCCAATACCAAGACAGTTACATCCTCTATCTTTACCCAATCGCAGAGCAATAACCCTTTTACCCTTTTTGTTTTTATACCAGTATTCAACACCAATGTGAGTATCACTATGGAGAAGTTCAAGCTCAGTTATTCTGTTCTCAATATCTGTATCAAGACCCATAGCAAATGTGATCTCTCCCTGAATGAGAGAAACGTCCCATTTGGATGAAATACCTGTTCTGAGTAAAGGGAGTATATATTCTCGAGTTCCTGTGCTCCAGATAAGATAAGTTCCACCTACATTCTCAATATTTAACCCAATAGCAAGTCCGCC
>JAUWAR010000139.1 GCA_030601965.1 bacterium
CTTTTAATCCTCCAAGCATGCCACAAAGTTGTCCTGTCTGTAGATAAGGATAGACTTGTGCAGCCATAACAGCAGTAATCCCGCCACCTACTTTCTGATGATACCTGGTATTGGCGAATATAATCCATGACTCATAAACAGCTGAACCAGTGAGACATATAGCAAGAGCGATATCATCGTAATTCCATATATTAGCCATCATTGGAAGTGAATCAATATCCACACCAGAATAGTCTCTTGGAAAGATTTCATGAATGTTTTCTCCAATCCCAAGAATCACCATCATGATTCCAGGAACGTAGCCCAAAAAAGTGTAGTCAATGCCAGATTTCTTATCCGGGAATTCCTCTTTTACATCTTCAAGTGCCATAGATGCAAGTCCAGCACCCTGAGGATAAAGTGTCATAATCAGTACCCTGATATTTTTAGCAAAACAATGTCTGAGAAGAGCAGTTCCCATAGGATAAAGTTCGGGCTGTGTTGATGGGTCGAAATCAAATGATATGAGAACTGCAGGCCCATTCGCAGGAATATTATCTATCTCTTTATACAAGTCGTGTGAAGTCTTTGTAACACCGGTTGGCAAACCCATATAGACCACAAGTGGAATCACCACACATAGAAAGACTATGATAAATATATATCTTCTGTCCAAAAGCATTAATTTTTTAAGTATCTCCATGTGACAAATCCTAAGTGTCATTGCGAGGAGCAAAGCGACGAAGCAATCTCAAAATAGATAGGATTGCTTCGTCCCGATAAATCGGGACTCGCAATGACAGTATACATTTATTTCCCTCCTCCAAGCCAGCCTCGTTCTATTCCAAGCATTATCTTGAGTGAGGTTGCCATCATTCCAAGTCCTACACCAAGCAATATTCCCCTTTGTCCAGCCATATTAGGATACATAAGTATCCATTCAACCACTTCGGGAAGCCTTGGAAATACCTTTGCGCCAATAGGCACCCTCCCAAACATCACAACTACAGCAGTTATCAATAAGACAGCAGCAGGTAGTGTCTTTGCCTTAAATGCACGAAAGGCTGCTGAAGCCATAAAAAATGCAAGAAGGGAAAACATCGTTGCCTGTAAAGGCGCCAACATACCTCTATATATTTTCATAAATAAACTTCCTTCCTGCACTCCACCAAAAAGTCCTATAACTCCAACTGTAACCATTGCTGAGAGTGTCACAACACTGTATCCCCAGCCCGATTTTTTCCTCTTTATTTTATTGATATGGAGTGACGAGATTGATTGAATGCCGAGTATCAAGAAAAACGCACCTATTACTATTGACCATCTTATCACCTCTTTATATAAAGATTGAGAGCCAGGGTGTGGGATAAAAAACTGAATTAGCATCACAATCCCACCAACTAAACAGATTGTAAGAGGAACTCTTCTTGTCATGGTAAATTAAGTAAATTTACTATAAAATTACTTCCCAAAAGAGAAAATATTGCACCTCCGATAATTAAAATCAGAAAAACCGCCTTTGACAGGTCCTGTCCCTTTATACTACCCAAAAGAAGAGGTTCCCTTGATAGATATGCTGAGGCGGCATATAACTCTTCTCCCATAATCGTATAATCACAGGCTGTTACAAAAAAGGGAAGTTGGGCTACTGCATCAGTTCCTGCAATCTGGATTGCGCCTGACATATTACCTGTTTCCGCTAAAATTAAGGACTCTGCAAAAAACCTTCCCATAAATAGGTTTGTAGCAGGTTTCTCCCTCATCATAATACCATCAACTCCAGCCGCATAGGCAAACTGACTTTGAGTAAGGAAGAATATATTTTCCTTTTTATATGCATCGGGTCTGCCTTTTTCAACATAAGCCTCTTTTACCATTTCCTGTGCAACAGTCATAACAATTGGGTCATAATTGGGAACGATAAGAGGAGTATCATATTCGGCAGTCTTTTTTGCTACCTGTCCCAGAATATTCATAGATGCAATAGTGGCTACGTCACTCATCGTACTTAGCCCCGGGACATATAAAACAGGTCTACCCATCTCTGTCGCCCTGCCTACTGCCTCATCAAGTGCCTCAAGACCTGCTATTTTTCGTATAAAAAGTTTTTTTCCTCTCTTTGCCGAATTGATAAAATATAAAAGAAGTGAGATAAAGATTACTAAACCAATAAGAACATTTATCTTACCTGTGTGGAAAAACTGCGAAAAAGCAATCGCAGATTCTTTACTATATGCAAATGGAGAAAATGCCTCCTTTTCTGTCTTGCTCCTTAGTCTATAATAGTAATTGGTTTGATTCTCTATACCTTTTTGGTCCTGGTAAGACACAATTCCACTTGCTACATATCCTATATACTCATACCCTGTATCCTGAGATTCTGACCTCCATATCTCATAACCCGAGAGGACAGAATCATCATTTGAAAGTGTCCAACTAAAAGTTATTGATTCTCCTTCATCGTTTGGAGTATCAAAAGGCTTGATATTTGTAGGAGGAGCAATTTCAAATTGAAGACTAAAAAATAATAGTAAAATACTCATTGGAGTTAGTTTAGTAATTATTTATTAAAATTTGTCAAGATAATTTTTTATTGAAATCATCTTATTACTGCAAACTTGGTTACAGCATTACCATAGCCTGTTGATAAAAGACAGATATATACTCCACTTGCAACCAATTTGTTATCTTTGTTTCTACCACTCCAGGAGATTTCTCTTCTTCCGAACCCAATTTCATCATCAGATTCGTCTTCATATATGAGCCTGCCTGAAAGTGTAT
>JAUWAR010000142.1 GCA_030601965.1 bacterium
CAGAATTCACCGCTATTGAAAATGTTACTATCCCCTCCTTAATACAGGGCAAAAATGATAGGCACAGAGCAAAACAACTACTTGAACAAGTTGGACTTAAACAAAGGGACAATCATATACCTGCCCAACTTTCAGGTGGTGAAAAGCAAAGGGTTGCAGTAGCAAGAGCACTGATGAATAATCCAAAGATAGTCCTTGCTGATGAACCATCTGGAAATCTGGATACCCAACTTTCAGACTCCTTACATAAATTGATTCAAAGACTTTCAAGAGAAAGAGAACAAACCTTTGTTATTGTTACACATAAAGAGACCCTTACAAATATAGCAGACAAAACCTATAAACTAATAAATGGGAAGTTGATAGAGAACTAATTAACCAATTAACTATTTAACTAATTAACTATCATGCTTTGCAATATATGTCATAAAGAGCAAGCAACTCATCATCACATAGTAATTGTGAATGATAAGAAAACAGAGATGCATCTATGTGAAAAGTGTGCCTCTAAAAAGGGACTCATCCCTCCACTTGAAAAAGTTCTCTCCCCATTTCATTTTCTATCAGGTATGTTGGAGCAAGAAAAAGTAAAAGAAGATGAGTCTATAAGGTGTCCAAAATGTGGTCTTTCATACCAAGAGTTCACAAAAAATGCAAAGTTTGGATGTGCAGAGTGCTATACAGCATTTAGTAAAAAAATAACTCCTCTTTTGAAAAAACTACACGGCAATACGAATTATGCTGGTAAGATAGCCATGCAAACTAAAGGCACAGAAAAAAAAGCCCAAATATATAGATTGAAAAGAAAATTAGAGGAGGTAATTAAACAGGAAAACTACGAACAAGCCGCAAAAATAAAAAACGAGATAGAAAAACTCAAAACATTATGAACATTGATACTTTACTTAAAGAGCCACCTCAATGGTGCAATGGTTTGGGTCCTTATGCTGAAATTGTCCTCTCCTCCAGAGTGAGGCTTGCAAGGAACCTATCCGATTTTTTATTCACTAATAGAATTGATAAACAAACATCAACAGAGATAAAAGAACTTCTAAAACAGACCCAGGCAGAGTCTAAAGAAATTAAAGAAATGTTCTTTATTGATATGGAAACTCTTGCGGATATTGATAAAGTGGTCTTAATGGAGAGACATCTTATTTCTAAAGCCCTGATAGACAATTCTATAGATAAAGCTGCAATAATCAACAAAGATGAAACAGTTAGTATTATGGCAAATGAAGAAGACCACCTACGATTACAGTCCTTTGAGCCGGGGCTCAACTTACATAAGGCTTATGAAACAATAGACAAAATTGACACACAAATAGAGAAGAAGTTAAATTATGCCTTTTCATCAGAGTTTGGTTATCTTACAGCCTGCCCAACCAATACAGGCACAGGCATAAGAATATCAGTTCTTATTCATCTACCCGGGCTTGTGCACTCCGGCGAGATAAGAAATGTTCTGGAAACAGTTTCAAAAATAGGCCTTTCCATTAGAGGTTTTTATGGAGAAGGCACCCAGATAGAAGGAAACTTCTTTCAGATATCCAATCAAGCCACACTGGGAAAAAGTGAACAGGAAATTATAGACACTCTTAACAAAGCAGTGTTACAGATAATAGAACTTGAGAGAAATTCAAGAGAGATTCTAATTGAGAATGCAAAAAACCAGACAGAAGACAAAATATGGCGAGCCTATGGTATCTTAAAGTATGCAACTCTCGTAAGTTCTAAAGAATTTATCAATCTCTCTTCTGCTGTAAGGTTAGGAGTAGGGCTTGGAATAGTCAGGTCTTGTTCCATAAAAAACCTGAACAGACTTCTGATATTGACCAAGCCAGCACACCTTCAAAAAATGGCGGGAAGACTTATGTCCCCGGACGAGAGAGATATTGAGCGAGCAATATATGTCCGAAAAACACTGGAATAAAAAAAATAATGAAAAAAAAACTTGACAAAATAAGAAAAATACAGTATTAGAAAATCAAATTGTTCTTTGAAAATTATATTGTGTGCACTATTCTCAAAGCCATTTTTCGGAGGGTTTGATCCTGGCTCAGAACTAACGCTAGCGGTATGTCTTAAACATGCAAGTCGAACGGTCCAGCACATAACTTGTTATGTGCTGGATAGTGGCGAATGGGTGAGTAATATACAGATAATCTACCCTTAACTGGAGAATAATTCCGAGAAATTGGGACTAATACTTCATGTGTCCCGCACATAAATTATGTGCGGGATAAATTCAGCACATAACTTGTTATATGCTGGAGGTTAAGGATGAGTTTGTATCCTATCAGGTAGTTGGTAGAGTAATAGCCTACCAAGCCTATGACGGGTAGCCGGCCTGAGAGGGTGAACGGCCACATGAGGATTGAGATACGGCCTCAACTCCTACGGGAGGCAGCAGTTTAGAAATTTGCGCAATGACCGCAAGGTTGACGCAGCAATACCGCGTGAAGGATGAAGACCTTCGGGTTGTAAACTTCTGTCAGGAGGGATGATAATGACAGTACCTTCAGAGGAAGCCCCGGCTAACTCCGTGC
>JAUWAR010000031.1 GCA_030601965.1 bacterium
GCAATATTTTTGATAGTCTTTGACTCAAAAAATTGAGGATTTGAGATTTGAGATTTGAGATTTGAGATCTTTCTTGTCCGTAGCCTTTTATAGCCTGCTCAATTACTTCACACAATGGAATATGTAAAGACTTTTTTAAAATGACCGTAACTAAACCTATTACACTTCTCCTTATTCCAAATAAATCAACAGAGCCTGTTGGAACTTTATTTATTATAAATGCACCTGTTACATTATCTACCTTATCTGCAATACTAAGTGCCATCCCTTCCGGTGTTTGGGGGATTTTGTCTCTCCTGAACCTTGGTAAGTAATGTTCATATATTATAGTTGCAACTCTATCCTCTTCTCCTGAAATCTTTGCATATTCCCTGCCTATGATGCCCTCAAGTTTTGTGAATTCTTTACCGTCTCTTATCATACTTGTTACAAGGTCTGTCTTTGATAATAGAGCTGCTCTCTCCAAAATCGGGAAATCTACATCTGGCAACCACCTTGCTATATATCCTGATAAATCAAGGATTCGCTGAGTCTTATCATAAAGGGTGCCAAGCCCCTCTCTCCAGATAACTCCTTTAAGTAAATCTATTCTATCAGCAAGTTTAATCCGTGTATCTTCCTTAAAATAAAACTCGGCATCTTCAAGCCTTGCCCTCAAAACTCTCTCATGCCCCTTCCTTATCTCATCAAGATTAGAATTGAGTCCCGCACCTATGCATAAGTGCGGGGGAGAATTGAGAATTATAATAAAATAAGGAGCCAATCTTCCATTTTTTTTCTTCATCGCAAAGTATCTTTGATGACCCTTTAAAGCAGCAATTAGGACCTCTTCTGGAAGATTCAAGAATTTTTTATCAAACTTGCCCATAATAGCTCTCGCCGACTCCACAAGATTGGTTACCTCAGAGAGAAGCTCCTCATCATCTATCCATTGTAGGGGCGTATTGTAATACGCCCTCACTTTTATTATCTCATCCCTTATCTTGTTTCTTCGTTTCTCAAAATCAGGAGTAATCCCCAGTTTTTCTAACTCCTGCTCATATTTCCTGGCAGACATTAGACTAATCGACGGGCTAAATCTTAAACCTTCTGATTTATTTCCAGATTTAATACCTGCGATTTCAAAGGAAATTATTTCTTCTCCAAACAGGCTACATATCCACCTTATAGGCCTTGCAAATCTCATGCCTGAATGTTCCCATTTCATCGTCTTGGGAAAAGCAATTTCTTTAATCAATTCTGGTAATTCTTTCTTAAGAATATCTTTGGTCGGTTTGCCTTTTTGCTCTTTCTCATAATATACAACTTCTTTTTTATCCTTCTTTTTTATTTTAAGAGAAGAAAAAGGGATATTATGTGCTTTTGCAAATCCCAATCCTTGTTTAGTAGGATTTCCATCTTTATCAAATGCAAACTCTTTTGGAGGTCCCGTAATCTCTATAATTTTATCTTCCTGTCTTATTACTACATCTCTTATTAAAATAGCGAGTCTTCTCGGTGTATAAAACCTCTTAATCTCTCCAAATTGAACTCTATTTGAACAAAGAAGTTCACAAACCAATTGCTCAAGTTGTTTTCCTGCATGTTCAAGGTATGCAGCAGGAACCTCTTCAGTCCCTATTTCAAGTAAGAAATCTTTTCTCATTACACATAACACATTACACATTACACATTACAGATGTCAAATTTATTTTTTAAAACTTGCTCAGCCAATATAACTTAAAATTTTTTCTTGACAATTTATAGAATTGAGCATATTTTTTAAAAAAATGGCTAATAGAATTAAGATAGAGAGAGAAGCCAGGTCTTACCTTGCCAAGGGAGACTGGAATAAAGCTATATCTACTTATAGAAGTCTTCTTGATATGGTAGGAGATGACCCAAATGTATACAATCTTCTTGGCGATGTTTATATGAGAATGGGGGATACATCTGAAGCGTTTAAAGAATATACAACTGCAGTGGACCTTTATGCCAAAGAGGGACTCTTTGAAAATGCCATTGCAGTATATAATAAGGTACTAAGAATGGGCAAAGAGAGAAAAGAGATATATTTCAGGATGGCAGAACTTTATGCCCAGCTTGGACTTGCAAATGAATCACTCGATGCCCTTGAAACCTACCTCTCGAAAAAACCTGAACAAGAAGAACTAAAAGCAGATGTCCAGAGGTATAGAAAGATAATTACATTAATCTCTGGCAGTAAAAGTCTCTTTCCAAGAATTAAAGATATCTATCTTTCCTTTGGTTATAAAGATAAAGTATTAGATGAAATACTTGAATTGGAAGAAACGAAGAAGGAAGAAAAAATTCCCGAAATAGAAAAAGAAGAAGTTTCCGAAGTGCAAATTCCCGAGTCCCCCACTCCAGAACAAGTTTCCGAAATGCCATCTCCACATCCCTTGACTCCTCCTTCTTCTGAAGAGAGTTCATTCCTTTTTGATATCATTGCTCATATTAAAAAGGAACTTCAGAAACAACCTCAGGAGGAAAAAGACCATTACAAACTTGGAGTTGTTTATAAGGAAATGAAACTTCTCCCCACTGCGATAGAAGAATTTCAATTAGCTACGAGGTCATCCAATAAAACCTTTGAATCGCTCAGAGAACTTGGAACTTCTTTTGTTGAAACAGGAGAATATGACCTTGCCGTTTCTGCTTTTGACCGTGCACTAAAAGAAGAAAATCATAGTCAGCACGACTATACAGAAGTCCATTATGAGCTGGGTAAAGTATGCCAGATCTCAGGTAAAATCAGGGAAGCAATAAAGGAATTTCAAGAGACTCGTGTCTATGATGTGAATTATAAAGATGTCTCGGAAAGATTGAAAAAACTACGAGAAATGGAGCGGTAGGACTCCGATAAATCTGAGTGCTACTATAAGGATGAAAGATGATAAAGATTTTTTTATCCAACTTCTCCTTAAAGAGAATATTATTACAAAAGAATCCGTGAATAAAGCAGTTGCCAGACAGTGGGAAAAAGGTGGCAGTCTCGAGGAGAACTTAATAGCTCTTGGTTACCTCACTAAAAAAGAGGTAATTAAAATTTTCACAACAAATTTTGGATTCAGATTTATTGACCTTGATAATACAGAAATAGATACTGACTGTATGAAGATAGTGCCATCTCATCTGGCAAAGCAATATACCCTTGTCCCTGTCAGAAAAACAGAAAATGCTATGACTGTGGCTATGGTAAATCCACTTGATGAAAATGCAATAAAAACTCTAAAAGAAAAAACTTTCCTTGATATATATCCTCTTGTTGCAGAGAGAAAAACTATTGAAAATGTTATATCTACTTGTTATAGAGAAAAAGGGAGCGCTAAACTTGAAATATCCGATTTTGTTCCTGCTATTTCCACACAGAAGATTCCCAAAGCAAAGAGATATACGTTTGATAATTTCGTGACTGGAAAATCTAACGATTTTGCCTACTCGGTAGCACTCTCTGTAGCACGTGGCTACTCAGAAACAAGTAATCCTCTATTCGTGCATTCGGATGTCGGTCTGGGCAAAACTCATCTCCTTGTAGCTATATGGAATTATACAATTGAAAAAGACCAATCAAGGAGTGTCTTATACTGTTCGTCTGAAAAGTTCCTTTCTGAGCTTGATACAGCAATAGAAGAAAAGAAAATGGATGAGTTCAGGAATAAGTATAATGTTGACATCCTTCTTATAGATGACATTGCTTTTCTTGGAAAGAGTGAAATCGCACAGGAACAGTTTTTTCATATTTTCAATGAACTTTATCAAAATGACAAACAAATTGTAGTAACATCTGACAGACCACCAAGAGAACTCTCTCATCTGGCAAAAAGACTCATCTCAAGATTCGAGGGTGGAGTAATTACAGGTATTGAACCTCCTGACTTAGAGACGAGAATATCCATTTTAAAGAAAAAAGCAGAAGATACAAATGTGCCTCCCCAAATAATATCTCTTTTGGCTGAGAGGATAAACACCAACATAAGAGATTTAGAGGGTGCCTTAAAGGAGGTCATTACATATCAGAAATTTAAAAAAGAAAACCCAACAATTAAAGATGTGGAAGAATTACTTCTTAGAAGAATTACTCTAAAACCTTTTACAGACTAAGGTAATGACCTCTTTCCCTATTTTTCTAAATATTAAACTTGACATAACATAAAACTAAATGTAAATACTCTAAATCAATGAAAAAAGATAAGACGGAAGGAGAAAAAAACCTCAAGGAACCAAAAGAAGTTCCTGCAGAGACTACTAAAGAGGCTCCTGAAAAAGAACCAGAGGAAGTCCCCACAGAGACACCTGAGAAGGAACCCGAGGAAGTTTCTGTAGAGACCCCAGCAGAAACTCCTCTCCCAAAACCTCTTAAAAGTAGATTGCAGACCATTAAGAAGTTTCTTGGAAAGTCCATATTCCCGGAAACTTTAATGACATCGGTAGGGTTGGATATAGGAAGTAAACTTATTAAAATCGTGCAACTCACAGAACACAGTGGTGTCATTACTCTTGAAAAATATGGAATAGCTGAACTTCCTCCAGAAGTCATTGTTGATAAAGAGGTAATGGATAGAGAAGTACTTATTGAAACTATTAAGAACCTTGTAGAAAAAACTGGCATTGAAGAAAAAAAGGTGACCATTCTTATCTCTGGAAAGGATTGCATTATTAAAAGTGTTTCAACAGAAAAGTTGTCAAGAGGTGAGTTGACCAAGAAAAGCGAACAGTTGGCAAAGGATAATATTCCTTTTGATATTTCAGAAATTTCTCTTGATAGTCTGATACTCAAACAAGAAAAAGAAACCACCGAACTCTTACTTATAGCCGCTAAAAATGAATCTATCTATACTCATATAGATATTGTCCGAGACGCAGGACTCATTCCAATCTCCATAAATTCTCTCCCACTTGTTCTTGAAAATGTTGCTTCTGTGAATGGCTACCTAAAAGATGAAGGTATTTCTATGCTTCTTAATATTGGATTTGAAAATACACAAGCTGTTGCAATCAGGGATAAAATATATCACTCTGATAGAGAAATACTTATAGGAACAAGAACCTTTATTGAATCTCTTCAGAAACTGCTTTCTATCAACTTTGAACAAGCACTCTCTCTGCTCAAAGGAGAAAGAATTAAAGAAATTAAACAAAAAGATGTCTCGAAAGCAATACAGTCCACTCTGGAAAGGCTTGGAGAACAATTAGAAAGACTATTCCCTGACATACTTGGCAAGGAGAACCCACCTGAAATACTAATCGGTGGAGGCGGAGCAGGTATTCCTGGCATAAAAGATTTTCTTTCAAAAAAATTTGCAACCTCCTGCGAAATTATTGACCCACTCCGAAATATCCACTATCCACAACAAATCCCTGAATCTTATGACCTTGACATTGCTATCGGACTCGCACTCCCAAGACTCTTTCCTAAAAAACCCTCTATTAATCTTATACCACCAGAAGAGAGGATAGTAGAAAAGAAAAGAGGCGCGGAAATCGCACAACTACAACTTCCTTTCCTGGGTGTCATTATTGTATTTATAGTCCTAATGCTTCTCTCTCGTCATTTGACCAATAGAAAAATGACACTTGAAGAAAACATAGAAAATATAAAAGTAGAGGAAAAGATACTTCAAAACAGAGTGAACCTTGTGCAGGAACTTATACAAAAAGAGAAGGATATATCCGCTAAAGTAAGCACTGTTGGAGAATTGGCAGAAGGGAAATATAAAAATATTCGCCTACTTGATGAGATAAATCGCCTTTTACCTGCTTATACCTGGCTTATATCGCTTGAGCAAACAGAAACTACTAAAGACTCCCTTTATATCTCTTTTCAAGGCATTACTACATCTAATAGAACTGTCTCAACCTTTATGAAATCTCTTGAATCTTCTCTACATTTTAAAAATATAAAACTCTCTTATACAAAGAAAAAAGAAATAAAAGGGACACCAACAACAGAGTTTGAAATAAAAGCACTATTTTTTGAATAAATCTTTGAATGGGAGGTATTATGAAAAACCTTTCAACTTTTAAACCTTTTTGTTGCTTACTGCTTACTGCTTATTGCTTACTGTTGATAGGTTGCAAGAAAAAGTCATCTTATGACCCTCTGCGCTCAGTTAGTCTATCTCTTAAGAGCAGTTCCTATACACTTTCTGCAGATGACTCAAGTACTGCAACAATAACCGCGACAGTTGAGTATGAAGACAATAATACTCCAGCCAGTGGATTACCAGTTGGTTTCAGTGCAACATTGGGTACAATAACTGATTCAGCTATTACTAATTCAAATGGTATAGCTACTGCTACACTTATAAGTGATACGATTTCTGGAAACTCAACTGTTGGGGCTTATTGTGAGAATAAATATAAGACGCTTACTGTAGAATTCCTTTCTGTGGGCGAAGGAGAAGAGATTAAAATATCTTCTTTAACTGCTGACCCACAAAGTATTCCAGCAAATGGAGTGAGTCAATCTCTTATTACACTTGTGCTCAAATATCTGGATGAAAGTCCAGCACCTGATAAGCTCATTAATTTTAGCACCAATTTGGGTATAATTACCCAATGTGACACAACTGATGCTACTGGTACTGCCACTGCTACCTTGACCAGTGCTGATATCACGGGTATAGCCACTGTCATAGCCGCATATGACGAGACAGTAAAAGATAGTGTTGATGTTACCTTTACAGTAGTCAGAGATACAGTTCCAGCAAGTATAATTCTCTACTCTATTGATCACACATCAATCTATGTAAAAGGAGTGGGTTATAACGAGACATCTACTCTTATTTTCCAGATCAGGGATGCCAGTGGCAACCCCGTTGCTGGAACCCACCAGGTTGACTTTACAATCCAGGGCGGACCCGGAGGTGGTGAGTATCTCTATCCAGATTCTGCAATGACTGATACTCTATCTTTGGTTACTACCCATCTCAATAGCGGCACAAAATCTGGCCCCGTCACCATCTTAGCGACAGTAAATGGAACAAGTATCTCATCTCACCCAATCCCTGTGGCCATAGTTAGTGGTCCCCCTGTCCAGGAACATTTTACTATGTCAACCGAAAAACTCAATCTCTACGCACTTGGTATCACGGGAGTTGAAGACCTTATCACAGCCTTTGTCGGTGATACATATGGTAACCCGGTCCCAGACAGCACCATCGTATGGTTTAGTACCGACTGTGGTATAATTCGTCCAGGCTCAGAGATTACCTCTGGTGGCACAGCAACCAATACACTCATCTCCTGTGCACCCTGGCCAGACAGCGGACTCTTCTATGTATATGGCGAGACCAAGGATGGCATAGGCAATACTATCAGGGATTCAATCCGAGTTCTATGGTCAGGCAGAACTATCCTCACTCTCACGCCTACTCTCTTCACTATCAATGATTGTGGATGGGAAGACTTTACATTTACATTACACGATATAAATGGCAACCCGCTCGTAGGTGGGACAAGTATAACCGTAAGTGCTGATGTAGGGCAATTGAGAGGAGATATAAATATTGAAATCCCTGATATCCAATCAGGTTATACCCTATTTAACTTCTCCTTACATGATGAGGAACTAGGGGATATATTAGCACCCGAAAACTGCAAAGTCTCAGTTGACGTAACAAGTCAAAATGGCAATGCCTCAGCCGCAGCTTATGGAACGATTGATTAGATAGTGATTATAAGATTAACACCACAATTTATTGTGGTGAAAAATAAGAGTTTTGCAATTTTTAGGATTAGCAGTTTGTCATGCTGAATTCATTTCAGCATCTATGAGATTCCGAAACAAGTTCGGAATGACACTTTGTATGAGTAAACACATTTTTGCAAAACTCTTGTGATTAACATAAATTTTGCTTTTTGATTTTTAATAAGGGGGTATCATGAAATACAAAAAAAATCTCACTTACTGCTTACTACTTACCACTTGCTCTTTACTACTTACTGTCGGTTGCGAACAAAAATCGGATGATATAGACAATGCCTTTATCACGGGTTATATCTACCAATCAAGGTTAGGCAGTGGTGATTCGACCTATGTAGTTACTGATTCCTCATACGACACTCTCGCAGGCCAATGGGACTATAGTGGATACTGGTTCTATTTCGACTGTAATTATGTAAATCCTGTGGAAAGCGTTCAAATATGGGTTGAAAGTGATATAGAATCTTCTATTCCATACAATGGACCCGATATATATGGATATACTGACGCAAATGGATACTATGAAATTCCTGTTTATCTCGGTCATACATACTGCCCCACAGGCTATGATTATGTCTATTCCGCAGATGTTCAAGTATGGTATATATCTAAATCTGGACTATATTTCTCTTGGGGTGGTGGTATAACCCTAAAAAGAGGAGGAGAATTTCGACTCCCCACTATATGTCTTGAAGATTTTGGAGGAATAATAGAAGAATAATCAAGTGATTAAGTTAATTAAGTGATCAAGTGATTGAAACCAATTAACTCAATTAACTCAATTAACTGGTATGAACTTAAAAGACCCTAAAATCCAAAGGATACTGATTGCTGGTGTTCTTGTGATACTTCTTGGCATTGGCTTTGAGTTTGGAACTTTAAGAGGAAAACGTAGAGAGATAAAAAAACTTAAAGATACCTATGCAAAGGTTGAAGATAGAGTGAACAAAGCAAGAGCCATTGCTGGGAGAGTCAAAACTCTGCAAGCAAAACTGGATTCTCTTAATGCTGAATGGGAAGCCCTACAGCAAAAATTACCAAAGGAGAAAGAAATGCCTCGCCTTCTCTCTGACCTTGCTCGTGCAGGAACAAGAACAAATGCAGAGTTTCTTCTTTTTCAACCACTCTCCAAAACTATATATGAACATTATACACAACATCCTGTAAAAATTGAGATAGATGCCTCCTATCATCAACTGGGATTCTTTCTCACAAAAATAGCAAATATGCAAAGGCTCGTTAATATCTCTAAACTCAAACTTGGTCCCACTAAATCAAAAAATAGGGCCAAAACTTTGCAGGCAAGTTTTATCGCCACTGCCTATACTATCACAAAGCCTGGCACTTACAAACCCCCAGAAGAGGAAAAAAAGCAAAGGAGAAGCAGATGAAAACAGAAAGATCAAAAGTCAAAAGTCTAAAAATCGAAAAATCAAAAAATCTTTCGATCTTTGGATGTTTCAATCTTTCGATTTTTCTCATGTTACTTTTCACTTTTCACTTTTCACTTTTCACTTTTCTTGATGCTGCTACTGTGGACAAAATTAGCACAACAATAACCGACCACGAACTTCAAGTTCTGGTCTCCACTGATGCGTCTCAATATAAGCATTTTTCTCTTAACAATCCTCCGAGAATAATTATTGATTTCTATGATGCAAAATATAATCTCCCATCAAGAAAAATCAGAGTAGATAAACAAGGTCTTGAAACTATAAGGTCAAGCCTTTTCAAACAAGGAATAGTTCGCATAGTCCTTGACCTACAAACTAAACTATCTTATAAAATAGAAAAACATAAAACAGGAGTTGTTGTTCTCTTACCGAAAACCGAATACCGAGAACCGAGAACCGAGATAACCGAACCCCGAAAACCGATTTTCTATCGTTCCAGGGGCAAGCATGATCCTTTCAAACCATATATTGGAGAAAAAGAAGTATCTGACTCTTTACTCGATGCTCATAATGCTATACTTGTTGGTATAATGTGGAGTCCAAAGAACAGATTTGCACTTTTCCAGAGTCAACAGGGAAAGACCTTTATCCTTGAAGAAGGTGATAAGGTAATAGGAGGTAGGCTTGCTAATATAAAAAAACAGAGTGTAGTATTCTCATTAAAAGAATTTGGAAGAACCCATAGTGTAGAGCTTAGAATTTTACCAAAAAAGAAATAGGGGGACAGAATGAAAGTGCAAAACGCAAAACGCAAAACTCAAAGTTTTTTGTTTCTACTAACTACTATCTACTATCTACTATCTACTGGTTTATTTGCCCAGACTCAGCGGTTAGTATCTTTGAGTTTTGGAGATGCAGATATAAAAACAGTGCTCAGAACATTTGCCAAACTGGGAGGAGTCAATATCGTGGCATCTGAAAATGTAACAGGAAGAATTACTATTGAACTTAAAAATGTCCCCTGGCCCCAGGCATTTGAAACCGTCCTGAAAGTTCACGGGCTTTCTAAAGTGGAAAAAGAGGGCATAATAGGCGTAATGACTATGCAGGAACTCGAATCCCAGAGAAGGGTGGAAGCTCTTGAAACATGGGTAATTGTTGTAAAATATGCTAATGCCGGAGCGGTCAAAACTGTTATCTCTGGTATGCTTACAGAAAGAGGGACATCTGAGATAGACCTGAGAACAAATTCTCTCATTATGACAGACATTCCTGGCAATCTTAAGAAACTGAAAAAACTCATAGAGGAAATTGATACTCCCACTCCGCAGGTAATGATTAGGGCAAAGATAGTGGAAATAGATTACAAAGTTAAACGGGAGATTGGTATTAACTGGATGGCAGGAGACCTTAGCGAACCAACCAGAGATACCCATTTTGGAGGAGGGGTATCAACACCTGTTACAGAAGCGGCAAAATTTATCTTTGGAACCTTGCAAAAAGGTGTAGATATAGATGCTGTACTTTCAATGCTTGAAGAAAAAAATAAGGTGAATATACTCATTGAGCCAAGAATAGCTGTTTGTGAAAATGAGCAAGCAAGGATAATGTCCGGCAAGAAAGTCCCTGTTCTTTCCACTGACGAAGCGGGAAATACAATCGTCAAGTTCTATGATGTAGCTGTTAAACTCGATGTTACTCCTCATATACATCCAGATGGTAGAATTATGTTAGAACTGCGTCCAGAAATAGCTGACCTATCTTCAGAGGCAACTGTCGCAGGAGGAATTATTATTCTCACATCCTGGATAGAAACCAAACTTCTTGTAGAAAATGGTCAAACTGCTGTAATTGGTGGCGTTACTAAAACGAAGACCAGTGTTCTCAAAAAAGGAGTGCCTTTTCTATCAAGTATTCCACTTATAGGACACCTGTTTAGCTCTAAATCTACAGTAACTGATAAAAGTGAGATTATGATATTTATTACACCCGAGATTATACCTATTAAGTAATTCTGTCACTGCACAATAAAAATAAAGAAAAAACTTGACAAAAGTTAAAAAGGTGATATATCACTGCACAATAAAAATAAAGAAAAAACTTGACAAAAGTTAAAAAAGGAGGTGATGTGTATGAGAGATAAGAAGGCAATGGGAAGAGAGGTATGGTGTTTATCTGTATGTAGTGTAAAGAAAGGAGGAAAAAATGTGTAAGAAACTCTTGAGTGTTATGTTGGGTATGATATTTCTGTCTTCTCTTGTGATTGCAGGTGATTACTATCTGGTTAAGCCAAATGACAAGATGATAAGGGCAGAAAAGAGGGGTGATATTTTTGTGCCTGTTAAGGGTGCTCGTGAGATTGAAACTGCGGTTACTTTTGGAAAAGGAAAAGGATTCATTGACACAACTCAACTCTTTGAAGCCATGGTGGGCTACTATTTTCCAGACAGGGACTCAAACACAATTCTTATACAGCTCTTTAATTCTGATTATTCCTGCTCACTTCTAGCTTTTGGTGCCATTTTCTATTCTGAGGGATGGGGAGAATTTAGTCTCTGGGAAGGACCAGACCCTATACCCCCAACAACTGCGCAACTCCTCACACAAATGGAGAGTGCATGGACTTATGATTCGGCGAGCAATGCATGGACCGGGACCCCGGCTGTACTTTTTGGTCCCGTGGCAATAGGGTCTGATGACCCTGGTGAAAATCTTGACCGTACTTGCTGGGTTGATATATCACCAAATATAGATATAGGAACTAATGCTGTATGGTGTGGATGGAGGATGCTCACCCAGCATACTGTTTCTCCATACGGTGGTAAGCCATGGCCATTGAGTGATAAATATGCAGAGCTATATGGACCTCACTATGCACCTTGCAGGACATGGATGTTCAGAATCCAGGACTGGCCAAGTGACATAAG